>JAHDFV010000091.1 GCA_020627985.1 Saprospiraceae bacterium | reverse complement strand
TTGCATCCAGTAAAGAAATGAATTTTCTTAGATAAGTGATAACTATAAGAATAATAGCTTATTACATAATTTTTAAGATAATTGAGTTTGTAAGAAGTACCTTTTTTGTTTAAAAATGATAAATATGAAATTTCGCAAAGAAAAAGATAGTATCGGTTATATTGATGTTCCAGCTGATAAATATTGGGCAGCACAAACCCAAAGATCGCTTCAAAATTTTAAGATTGGAGGTCAAAAAATGCCTAAAGAAATTATTCAATCTTTTGCTATTCTTAAAAAAGCAGCTGCACTTACTAATGCAGATTGCAAGGTGTTGCCTAAAAAGAAAGCAACATTAATTGGTAAAGTGTGTAATGAAATCGTTGCCGGTTCCTTAGATGATCAATTTCCATTAGTAGTTTGGCAGACAGGTTCAGGTACGCAATCAAATATGAATGTGAACGAGGTCATTGCCAATAGAGCGCATGTCATCAATGGTGGAAAATTATCTGATGATAAAAAATATATTCACCCGAATGATGATGTGAACAAATCTCAATCATCAAATGATACTTTTCCAACAGCAATGCATATTGCTGCCTACAGGAAATTAGTTGATGTGACTTTGCCTGGTTTAACAAAATTGAGAAATACATTAAATAAAAAGTCTAAGCAATATATGAAAGTGGTGAAAATTGGAAGAACTCACTTCATGGATGCGACGCCAATTACAATGGGTCAAGAACTTTCGGGCTATGTTTCTCAATTGGATCATGGAATCAAAGCGATTAATAATACATTGCCACATTTAAGTGAATTGGCATTAGGTGGAACGGCTGTTGGAACAGGGTTAAATACACCAAAAGGTTATGATAAAAAAGTAGCGAGACATATCGCCAAATTAACGAAACTACCTTTTAAAACTGCTGATAATAAATTTGAAGCTTTAGCAGCTCATGATGCTATTGTTGAAGCACATGGTGCTTTAAAAACAGTGGCTTGTTCTTTAATGAAAATTGGAAATGATATTAGAATGTTAGCTTCAGGGCCTCGCTCAGGAATAGGTGAATTTATTATTCCGGCAAATGAACCTGGTTCTTCAATTATGCCAGGTAAAATAAATCCTACACAATCTGAAGCTTTAACTATGGCTATGGCGCAAGTAGTAGGGAACGATGTTGCTATAAATATTGGAGGAATGACAGGACATTTTGAATTGAATGTTTTTAAACCTATGATGATTTATAATTTCTTAGTCTCAGCTCAATTAATTGGAGATTCTTGTGTTTCTTTCAATGATAATTGCATAGCTGGATTGAAACCCAATAAGGAAAAAATTCATCATAATTTGTTTAATTCCTTGATGTTAGTCACCGCTTTAAATACTAAAATTGGCTACGATAAAGCTTCTAATATTGCCAAAAAAGCACATAAAGAAGGTACAACTTTAAAGCAGGCAGCTGTTGAATTAGGTTATTTGACGGCAAAAGAATTTGATCAATGGGTAAAACCTGGAGAAATGATTGGTTCTTTGAAGTAATACTTTTAAGGTATAAAGCATAAAAAAAGCACTTGGATTTTTCCAAGTGCTTTTTCTTTTGATAAAAGAAAGAATTTACTTAATTCTTGTTTTTCTAGCGTCACCACTATCTAACTGCCCTTTTCCTCCTTTTTTTCCTTTTCCAGCTCTCTTATCTTTTTTCTTTTCTAACCACTTTTCAAACTTTACATTTTGCTCCGTTGTTAAAATTGCAGAGATTTGATCAATATGACGGTCACGAATGAAACGTACTTTATCTTTCTTATCTTCTCTTGGAATATCACTATTTTTTATAGATTTTACTTCTGAAAGTACAGCTAAGTTTAGAGATCGAACTTGTTCTGCTTGACGATCATTTAATTCCAATTTTTTGATCATCTGATCTGTTCGTTTATTGGCTCTTTCTTCAGGAGTTGGTTTGTTGCCACTATTTGCATCTAAAGTTGCTACTCCTTTTTGAGCAATTGCTCCTGTTGAAAAAATAATTGCCATTACTAAACTTGCTACGATTGATTTCATCATTCCCTTTTTCATAATTATTAATTTTAAATTAAAGAAATATATTTTATACACCCCTTTGACTTTTTAAAAAGAGCCAAAAACCATAAGAGAAAGTTAAGAGGTTTTAATAAAAAGTTAAGGTAAAAGTAGTTTATTTAATTCCCTGATCTGAAGAAGAAATATTCAGTTGTGGGTTCTTGACAAAGAAGACTCCAATAAATAAAATAAAGTAAGCTATAAAACAAATCGCTAAACCAGGTCCATAAGAACTAAACAGTGTTAGAGATTGACTAAATAAGATTGGGCCGAGTGCTGACCCAAAAACTAAAATCATCATGACTTGGCCCATAATAGAGCCAAGATGTTTTTTACCAAAAAATCGAGGCCAACATACAGCGGAGATAATACCATACATACCTGAAGCTATTCCAGTTCCGATTATCATAATATAATAAGGTATGATTCCTTCGGAAAGAAAAATAACTCCACCTACAGATAAGAAACCACCCACACTCATGATATACAATAAGTTTTTCAATTTGATATAATCACTTAACCAGCTAAAAATGATTGTAATAATGACAGTAATAATAGCAATGTATTGAAAAATTGTAACGGCCTCTTCTCGAGTTGAACCGAATTGCTCGAAAATAGAAACCACATGAAAGGTAAATCCTGTAATGTATAATCCTTGCAAACCTAAAAATCCAGAGAAAAGCCAAAAAGCTAACGTTTTTCTTGCTTCTTGTAAATTGAAATCCTTTTTAATTGGAAATCGATTCTCTTTTTCTTTTTTCTGATTTGTCCAATTTCCATCTGCTTTTAATCCTACATCGGTTGGATCATTTCTAAAAAAGATAAAAATAAATATGGGGAAAATAAATATTAAAACTATGGCCATTTTTATCCAAGCGCCTTGCCAATTGAAAGATTGAATTAAGCTTTCCAAAATTGCTGGTGCAATGGCAAAGCCACCAGAAACAAAAACACTACTAAAGCCTAATGCAAATCCTCTCCTCTCATCAAACCATTTCATCATCATGGTTTTTGATGCTAATGTGATCACGCCTTGACCAAAAAAACGAATCATCATAAAACCCAAATAGATTACGCCAAAGGCAACCCAAGTATGTCGAATTCCAGTTAGGTTTTCAAAAAAATGAGTTATGGAAACGGTAGAACTCATATAAAATAAACCCAAACCCAAACAAATTGAAGCAACGATTGCCACAGGACGAGCACCAAAACGATCAAAGAGTTTCCCAGCTTTAATCAATAACAATGAACTAGAAATAGTACCGATCATATAAGCAAAACTTAAGGTATCTCTACTAATGTTTAAAGCTTCAATTAAGGCGTCAGTAAATGTAGATAAACCCATGGTTTGTCCAGGGATACTCATGAGTAAGCCTATGGTTCCAACTACAATAATTACCCATCCATAATAAAATGGACTTTTAGCAGGGTTAAATGGTATGTAGGGAAATCTTTTCTCTTTCATTTGTATTTCAATATCGCTGCAAAGCTAAACTAAAACGCAAAAGAACAAACTTTAAATTTTGAAGGATTTTAAAATTATCACTTTCCTAATATTCTATACTTGATGAATGAGAGCGTCGTACGTATTATCAAATTGCGTTAATATTTTCATAAATTCCTTTTTTAATGAAATTTCATTGCAGCGTTTTCTGTCTATTCACATATTAATATAAGTATAACAATTCATTTTTCTATTTAAATTAAAAAGGCTCCGTGCAACCCTTTTTAGAAATGATGTACTAATAAGATAAATCGGAAAACTTAACTAAATCACTAGCTTGAATCAAGAAGAACAAAATATTATCAAAGGTTGTATTAAAGGAGACAAGAAGTCTCAGTATGCCTTGTATAATAAGTTCAAAAAAGATGTATTTGGTTTGTGTCTTCGATATGCTAAAGATAGAGCTGAAGCAGAGGATATGATGCAGGAGGGATTTATAAAAGTCTATACAGATTTATATCAATATCGTCCGATTGGTCCTTTAGGTGGATGGATAAGAAGGGTAGTTATTAATTCTTGTTTGCGATTTATTCGGAAAAGAAAAAGATTAGTCTTTAATGAATATTCAGATCAGATGTCTTCTTCATTGCAATCTGATGATGATGTTATCTCAGATTTAAGTGCAAAAGAATTGGTGAAAATTATTCAAAGATTACCTGAAGGATATAGATTGGTTTTCAATTTATATGTGATTGAAGGATATTCTCATAAAGAAATAGCTGTGCAATTAGGCATTAGTGATAATACATCTAAATCACAATTATCAAGAGCAAAAGCTTATTTAAGAAGAGAGCTCGAAAAAATTTTAATTTAAGTAGTAAGGAATATTTTTATGAAAAATCATCGACATACCGATAATGACAATTTGGAAAACTTTTTCCAGGATCGGGTATTTAATTACCAAGAGGATCCAGGAGAGGGTATGTGGGATAGAATCGAAGCAAGTATTCCTCCAAAACCAGGTACAATTCGGAAACCTAATTTTTATTGGGCAACTAGTGCTGTTGCAGCATGTTTAATTGTTGTTTTTGGATTTAGTATTATAAATTATTCATCAGAAATTAATGAATTAACAGCTGAATTAAAATTAAATAATACAATCGTTAAAGAATTAAATAAAAAATTTGATACGATTTCTAATGCTATACTTTCTCCTCAAAAAGAGAATAAAATATCAACATCACAAATTTCAAATACATCAGAATTATTAGGAGCAAATGATCTTGAAAAGTCTAAGGATATAAAATCAAATTTATTCATTAAAAATCAAATGAATAAAATAATTACAAATTCAATACCTGTAAAGAAAGATGAAGTTATCTATGAAAAAGAAGTAATTGCTTCTGTTGTTACAACTAAAGCAACTTCTGTTATTAATAAAGAAATGGATTATATTTCTAATACTTCTGCTATGGAAATTAATATCCAAAATAAATTACCTCTTGATTTAAAAGAAAAAATAGAAATAGTTCAAGAAGAATCAAAAGGATGGTATGTTGCTGCAACAGTTCAACCTCAGAATACTAGTCATATTAAATCTAATAATGATGATATATTAGAATTGAATTCTTATGCAAAAGAAAATAGTTCATTAGAAAATAATTTCGGAGTTAGGGTAGGATACCAAATTAATGATCAATGGTCTGTATATTCTGGAATTCGTTATGAAACGAAAAAATCTAAAATAACACAAAACGGAACTGTTTCATATTCCTTGTCCAATGAGGGTGAAATGGAAAATGGTAATTATGCTTCTTCATATCAACAGGAAATATTAAATGCGAATGAAATCGTAGATCTAGAAATGATTCGAGCTAATGGCGTTGAAATGGCAGATGGGACAGCTGTACCTTATACAATGGAAGCTAATACCTATTTTAAAGAAATTGATTTTCCTCTTGTTGCCGAATATTCTTTTCCTATAAATAATAAATGGAAATTAACTGCGAAAGCTGGATTAGTAGGGAATATTACATTGTCGAATGGTTTAACAGATCGTACATTTAGAACAACTGTTGAGGGCGTTCAATTTAATGAAACATATGCGTATCAAAATTCGGAACCTCAAAAATTCTCCTTGGATTATTTGGTTGGTGCGGGTGTAGGATATGAAATAAATGATAGAATAAATATTTTTGCTGAACCTACATTTGAAGCAGGTTTGAAAAAACCTTCAA
This sequence comes from Saprospiraceae bacterium, assembly GCA_020627985.1. Classification (GTDB taxonomy): domain Bacteria; phylum Bacteroidota; class Bacteroidia; order Chitinophagales; family Saprospiraceae; genus JAHDCE01. Next base: position 7,093 of record JAHDFV010000091.1, on the reverse strand, counting down.
CCAATAGAATTGGAAATAAATATGCATATTCTTTAGGTTTAGAAGCAGGCTTAGCTTATCGATTTTAAATAAAATAAAAAGGTGTTTGAGACAATGCCGCATGTTATTGTCATAGGGTGTTTAATGCGGCATTGTTTTCAACAATATATAAGATTAAAAATTTCAGTTAGTGTGTAGTTTTTGAATCATTCTCTTTGCAAAAAGTTGTAAACGAGACTGTAAATTATTTTGATTGTACCATCGGATGGGTAAAACTGTTCGATGGTTTTTGTTTAAAAGAAAATATAAAATACATGCAACCTTTTTTAAATATAATGGACTATTTAAGTGTAGTAATGTTAGTTTGAATAAAATTAATGTTTAATGTCGTTGGGAATTATTTTTTTCTTCAAAAGGTTTTCGAATTAATGACCAACGACATTTTTAATTTGTAAATATATTTAGCAGTATATAGTTTTAAGTTTCATCCGATATGACGGCAATGGGTAATGGCCATTCGCCGTCTTTTTTTGTACAGTTTGTTGAAATTTTGATATGAAAGAACTTACAAATCATTTTAACATTAGTTTATAAATCAAGTCATAGTATAATTAAGACTTATTACTGCCGATTAAAATTTATATTATTTAATTTGAGGAAGCATTTACAGAATTTATTCGTTCTGAATACGATTAAACAATTAATTAAACATTTAAAAAAAAAAAATTATCATGAATTTCAAATTTTCAATTTTATTTTTTGCTTTAGTAACTATAACATTATTTAGTTGCAAAGATGATGACCCTTCTTTAGAAGGAAGTTATACTACTACAAGTATTGTTACAACTGGCTGCAATGAACCACAAGATAATGGAACAGATACTTATGGCGAAAATGGATTGTGTGAAACCTTAAGTTCAACAATCGAAGAATGTGAAGTAGAAAAAATTAATTTTACAAATGGTGTTGTTACCGTTACTACCAATTATTATGTAAATGGTGTATTAGCTCCAGCTGAAACAGAAGTGATTAATGGAACTTATGTAGTAGATGGGGATAATATTACATTAACTATTGATGGTGATATCACTACAGGAACATTATCTATAAGATCAAATTCAATGACTCTAGTCACTTCTCCTGCTTCTGATAATTGTGTAATAACAATTAACGCAGATAGAGATTAAAAGTTAATATTTTATTTTAAAGCGGCAACCCAAGTAAATTGAGTTGCCGCTTTTTTAATGCAACCTTTTTAAAAGTTACTGTACTGTATAGATATAGACAAAAGGTTTATGGTATTAATTGTATTTAAAGTTGTTACTGATAGCTATTGGTATTATTTATAGGTTTTCGATTTTATAGATGTCTAACAACTTTTTAGAATTAAAATAGTAGTTTAATAGTTTCATCTGAGTAAACGGTTATGATCCCACATCATAGCCGTTTTTTATGTTAAATGACTAAAGTTTTGTTAATAATTTAATATTAGGAAGCGGATAATATTTTTTTTGCGTTTACTCGAACAACAAAAATTATTTAATAAACTTTTAAAAATTAATCATGAATTTTAAATTTTCAATTTTATTTTTTGCTTTAGTTACAGTTACATTATTCAGCTGTAAAGACGATGATGATACTAACAAATCTATCGAAGGAACTTGGAAAACGAATAGTCTAACTATTGAAAGTTGTTCAACTATAGCGCTGAATGGAACTACAACTTATGGTACAAATGGAGCTTGTGTAACAAACGCTGCTAGCCAAGATGTATGTGAAGTTGAGACTTGGGTTTTCAATAATGGAACAGTAACAAGAAATAAGACATTTACAGTTGATGGTGTAGCGGATGCTACTTTAGATGTTGCAACTACTGGTACTTATGCTATTGATGGTGATGATCTTACTATAACAATTTCTGGTGATGTAATAAGAGGAAATGCTACTATTACAGATACTACTTTAAGTGTAGCTAGTAATGATACAGGTTGTACTTTAGCTCTTTCTGCAACGAAGCAGTAAAATAATACTAACCTATAAATGAAAAGGGGTTCATCTAAATTAGATGAACCCCTTTTTTTCTATAATTTTTTGATCACTTCATGATTAATATCTTAGTGACTTGACCATCTGGATTACTTAAATTTCGATCATTGACACTAAAAACTAAATAGACACCAGAACTTGCTCTTCGGCCATTATAATCCCTACCATCCCAAATGGCTTGTCCTCCATTTGATTCTGTTTCAAAAATTAATGTACCATTGATATCTGTAATTTTAACTTGAGCATCTTGAGGTAATCCTCTTATAGCAATGGGACCTTCGTAATCTGGACGAACTGGATTAGGAAAAGCAAATACATTCGCATTATGGGTTTTAGCTCCAACTGTTGCATCTCCTTGAAAAGAAATAATTCCTGCACCCGTTCCGATAAAAACTTCACCTGTTTTATTATTAATTGTTATGTCATTTATTCGATTATCAAATAAAGGACTATTGTCTACAGTAAAATGATAAATTTCATCTAAACCATCTGCAGAAATTAAATATAAACCATTATTCGTTCCACACCATTTTCTATTCGCTCCATCTACTGCAATGCAACGTACTGTTTCAGATTCTAAAAGATAAGCAAGATTTTCATCAGCACGCTCAACTTTTCTACGAACTCCAATACAACTTTCATCAAATACATTACCTCCACATTCAAATATGATTACTCCATCTCCAGTCCCTACCCAAATATCACCATCTAAATCCATTTCAATATGTAGTACTTGTTTTACAGTGATTTCACTATTTGTAGATCGAATATGTCGAATTTGATCATCACTAGTAGTATTGAGATCATCACCTTCATGATAAACGACAAGACCATCATCACTAGTAGTACACCATTTGTTACCATTTTGGTCAATAATGATTTTAGCTAAATTATTATTTCCAACAACAGGGAATTTTTTCCAATTGCCATTTGCTTCTCGAACAGCTAATGGTTCCGTTGTTGCATGATTAGTCATCCATAAATTGTTATTATCGTCAAGAGCCATTCCTACAACCCTACAATTGGCTTCAGCATCTCCTTGAACAAAGGTTAAAGGCGAATTATCATTATTGAAATTTTGAAAATTTTCCCCATCAAATATGTATAATCCTCTAATAAAAGATGAGATATAAGTCGTTCCACTACCTGGGTCTACTTCTATATCAACGACATCTTGAATATCGGGGAGCTGTCCATTATTGAATTGGTTAAACTGTGCCCATGTTCCATCACGATAAGAATCGAACCCAGACAAATTATTAGCCAATTGCCATCCATCGGTAATACTACCGCCTGCAACCCAAAGGGTATTATCAGCATATTCTAATTCAAAATTTGAAGTAGAATAAGGAGAATTAAATGTGATGACTTCTGTTGTTTCTGTATTAAAAGAATATTTTTTAAACTTTTGGCTTAAATCACCTAACCACCAAACATTATTTTCATCTTCAATTACTGATGTTCCTACTCCTGAAAGAAAAAATGGATCAATATGTTGGGTAATAGTACCATTATCTTCAATGGCATAATATCGTTGCCTTAAATCAGGTAATAATCGCATGTTTACAATTAGTTTATTATTCCCTGATTGTACAAAATCGAAAGAATAGTCTGGGTATTGTAAAACTTCTGTTAATGTATTTCCATCATATGTATATAAGATATCATTCGCAGAAATATAAAGTGTTCCTTTATAATTATATACAATATTAGAAAAGTAAGAAGCTGGAAAGCCTTCTGCCGTTTCAAGTCTTGTCCAATTGCTAAAATCTAGTAGATTACTACCTGTTAAAGGGGCAGTATAAACGCCATCAGCAGTAGCAGCATAAAATTTATTATTATGTATCGTTAGCGTTCTAACTTTAATATTAGTGAAAGTGGTAAACTCGAATTCCATTCGTTCTAAATTCAGTTTCACAATACCAAAACCAGTAGATAAATATGCGGCATCTTCATAAAAATAAATATCATAAATTGATTTATCTCCTTGTAAATTTAAATTTCTTTTAATATCATTTAAATTAAAAACATTTAAATTATTGGGGTTAATTAAATCAATATTACTGTTTTGATAAGCGGCGACAATGATATCGTTTTCTTCACTATATTTTAATATGCGGATATCTACATCACTTAGCCCATCTGTTTTATCTAGAAAATCAGATGAGTTTTCTTCTTTATCAAAAATAACAATGGATTTGTCCGAAGCAAACCAAACTTCAGTTGGTGTTTGTGTTACGTATTTTCCAGTGGTATTTGGCAGCAATGAACGCCATTGACCAATGGCTAAATTGTCTTGCGCCTTTAGACAAAACGAAAAAATAAGAGCTAATATAATTGATAAATAAATTCTCATGTAAATGGAATAATAAGTTATGTGTCAAAGATAATTGATAGATTTAAAGCCCGTGTATTTTCTTTGTCATTGAAACGCTTTAAATCTATTTTTTTAAGATCAAAAATTCTACACGTCTATTCATTTGTCTCCCTGTATCAGATTCATTGGTTGCAATAGGACGTGTATCTCCAAATCCTTTGTAATATAAACGATTTTGTGATATCCCTCGTACTTTTAAATAATTAACTACGGCTTGAGCTCGATCTCTGGATAAACGAATATTATATTTATATGCTCCTTGATTATCTGTATGTCCTTGTATTTCTATATTCATAGTAGGATGATCAAGGAGGACTTGTAATAATTTATCTAATTCTTTATTCGATTGTGGAAGCAATTCTGATTCATCTGTTTCGAAAAAGATGTTTTTTAATGTAATGGATTTCCCAACTTCATATTCTATACAACATAAATCATCATTTTTTATGGGTTCATTTAAAATGGGTTCAAGTTTAAAAACTTTTACATCATCAATATAATAGTATCCATATTTTAATCCATTAGTTTTGCTTAAAGTTTGTGTTAAACTATCTGATAAGAAATTTCCGATGATCATATATTCGGAAGTATCTTTTGCTGTAAAAGATCCCGCCACTTTTTGCCAAACTCCACCTTTACTTTTTATGATGTTTTTTTCATATATATGAGGTTTTACCGAGAGTACTTCATCAGTAGTTTCGTTAATTTTAGTTGGGGAAAAGAAAATTCCGATATTATTAATCAATTTAGAATCCGCAAGAGCTGTTGTGTAAAATTCAGCATGGTAACGTTGCCCTATAACTAAGGGTTCAGACATCTGAATTTGAAGATATTCTCTACAATGCGGCTTCCCTTCTTTGCAACCATAAACGGTAATACCACACATCGTTTTACCACTTCTGGGTTGTTCTATACCAAACCCTTTTTGTGTCCAATAAATAGGAATACGGACTTTAGGATGATATATGTCAGGAGAAGCATGTGTTGGCGAAGACCAATATTTCATTAAACGAGAATAATCTTTTCCTTTATAAAACCAACCTAATGGGAATGATGAAAATTCTTCGAAAGAACCATTAGGAATTAAGTTTTTTTGAGGATTGGCATAGGATGCAGGCGCTTGTGAATAAACACAAGAAACCCAAAAGCAAAAGACGATGATGCCATATAATCTCATAGTTATAACGGTGTATAATTATATGTTATAACGTATTTATAGCTTCGGCAGTTTTAAATTACGAATTTTTAAGATTTAAAAGGAAGGAAAGTGAGTTATAGTAACTCAAGAGTCAAAAATAAATGATTATTATCTGTTTTATAAAACTTAATAATAGATCCGCTTTTGAGTAGAGAAATAAACTTCTCTTGATTCCAAGAATTTAATTGATCTTTGGAAAGAATAAACCGATCATTATGATCTGAAACTGTGAGGGCGTATTCACGAAAAATGAATTCTTTGTCATTCGTTGATATACGGATAGGAAATAAATTTTCTGAAAGCATGAGTTTTTCAACGAAGTCAGTTTTAGCCATATATACTTTGCTTTCATATCTTGTGGTTTCCCAGTATTCATTATATCTTTCGTAAGATTTTGCTTTAAATGTTTTTCCGAACCATTCTATTTTGGATGGATAAATATGATCTCTATTAAAGGCTATATATGTTTGCCTCATATAAGGAACAGGCTTTCCTTTTTTAATAGCAGGATAATATCTAGGGTAGGCTTTAACCATTTTAAGGGCTTCTTCACCTGCGCCATTTCCAGGGTCTTTTATTATTTTAGGATTAGTTATTTTTCCTTCTTGATCAATAGTATATCGAACTATAGAATAGCCGAAATACTTATTTCTCTTTCTTTTAGGGATTTCATAAAAAAGATTAATTCTAGCAGACTTTAATTTTTTTCGATGGCATTCATATCGTTCTTCTAAATCGGTTATATGTTCACATCCTTTTACTACAGGAAATGTATCTGGATAAAAAGGAATTCTATAATCAGTAGTAGTTTTAATTGTTTTACCATTTTTATAAGTCGGATTCCATTTTGGAGCGAATTGTAAAATGGAAAAAATTTCGGATGATAATTTTTCACTTGGAGATTTTACAATTTCAATATTTTGCATCGTACCATCATTTTGGATAGCGAATTTAATAGAAACTTCTCCATAAACATCTATGTTAGAAGAATCAATCATATTACTTTTAATGAAATTATTAAAATGTGCAAAAGAGCAGCTATCTCTTTCGTGTTTTTCCTGAAAAATTTCACAGCCCGTAAAACTATATTGAATGTTTTCTAAGGGTAAAGAATCTAGATTAGACTTTATTAACTTACAATCTAAGCCATAAGATAAATTAATAATTAAAAATTGAATTACAAGGGGTATTAAGAATTTCATAAAAAATTATTTGGTATCTTTTATGGTTATCGTAATAAATTCTTTTTTATAATTAGGTGTGTATAAATATAAAACGGATTCATTTTCTAATTCTTTTATTATTTTCTTTTTAATTCCTTTATTTTTAGAATACCGTTCCATAACATATTTTTTTCCTTTTTTACCCACACTAATAAAAAATTGATCGTAGTAAACTTTTTTATCTTCAAATTGAATATTGATTGGAATTCTTTTTGCCGAAAATATTTTATGTAAAGTTTCTAGATTAATAGAGGTAGATGTAAAATAACC
>JAHDFV010000090.1 GCA_020627985.1 Saprospiraceae bacterium | reverse complement strand
ATTTTTATTATTTTGTATTGTTTTACAATTGAATTGTCGAAAAAGTTCTACTATTTGGACGTATAAACCCTTATTTTTGTTACAAATATTAAGAATACAATAATACTTTAGAATTTTTTTAAGTTTTCTTTTAAAAAATTGACGAAAAAAACTCCATGAAGACGATAGATATAACGACCACACAACAAGTAACTATTGAATACGAATTAGCGGAGCTTAAAGATAGGGTTTTATCATATGTAATTGATAATTTAATTATTAGTGCTGTTTGGTTGTTATTATATCTGATCTTTTCTGCTGCATTTTATACAGAGTTTACCTTGGTTGAAAATGATGGGAGTCGAAGTATGGTTTATTATATGTTGCCTTTATTTACCTTCATTTTATATCATTTTTTATCTGAATTATTAATGGATGGCCAAACTCTTGGTAAAAAAGCTGTAGGGATTAAAGTCATTAAATTAAATGGGAAAGAAGGTACAGCGAGTGATTATTTCATCAGAGCTTTATTTCATTTTATAGATACGGTTTTAAGTGTACATGTTCTTGGAGCTATTATGATTTTATCTACGGATAAAAGCCAACGTCTAGGTGATTTAGCTGCAAATACTGCAGTAATAAAAGTTAAATTCAATCTTAGGTTTAGGTTAGAAGATATCATGAAAATCAATTCTCTTGCAGATTATGAACCGCTTTATCCTGATGTCAGACAATTTACAGAGCAGGATATGTTATTGATTAAAAGTGTTGTGGCAAGAAATCGGGAATACAACAATTCATCTCACAAGGAAGCTATCAATATTTTAGTACGAGATCTTATGCTTAAATTAGATATAGTCGAACAACCCAAGGATAAAATCTATTTCTTAAAAACTTTAATCAAAGATTATATCGTATTAACCCGATAATCGACACACCCTTTAAAGGGAATAAATCATCTCCTTATTATAATAAAAGAAAAGAAGATGAAATGGACATTAATCCTGTTTTTTATGGAGCTTGCCTATAATGCTGTTAGCGCAAAGACCTAATGTTATTAAATCGACAACGGATAAATTACAATATGAAGTTGGAGAAGAGATTGTTATAACATTAAAAGCGAAGAAAGCTTTTCAGTTAGCGACAGATGGTGACTGTAGTAGCTCAGAATTACCTCCCATGGTTATAACTTTTGAAGATGGAGAATGGAGTGAAATAGAAGGGCTTATTCAAATGTGTTGTGGATTACCTTATTCTTTATGGATGGGAAGATCAAAAAAATTCTCAAAAGAAATTTCAAAACCGGGTATATATAAAATAGTCATCTTCACAGATTCAGGTCAAATTAAGTCGAATCAATTTACGGTAATCAGCTCTAAAGAATAAAATCAGTAAAATATATGACTACTTTCTGTTATATATAAAAAAAAATCTCATTTGTTTTCATATAGGAATAAAATTTGTTAGGTTTAGAATAATAAACGAATCTAAACTAAATTCCCTACAACATGGGCGAGCAAAAAGTATCCCTCTTATCGGATAAAAAGCAAATGCATAAATTCGTTAGAAATTTATTGCGTGATGTAGAAGCATTAGAATATATGTTAGATAACGATTGGTTCGAATCTGACATTGTGCGTATTGGCGCTGAACAAGAAATGTGTCTAGTAGACAAAGAAACGTTACAACCGGCTTGTTTGGCTATGGAAGCCTTGAGTAAAATGGAAGACCTTCCTTGGGTTGAAACAGAGCTCGCTAAATTTAATTTAGAAACAGGAGCAACTCCTTTAGAATTTAAAGGGAAGTGTTTAAGCAAGATGGAAAAGGAAATTCGTACACAATTGGATACGATTCAAGAACGAATTGAAGAATTAGATGCTAAAATTGTTTTGACAGGGATTCTTCCTACTCTGCAAAAGTATCATATGGGCATGCACAATCTCACTCCTAAGAAAAGATACTTTGCTTTGATGGAAGCGATTAATGCTCAGTTAGTTAAAAAGAGTACTTATGAAGTAAGAATTCAAGGAGTAGATGAATTATTGGTGCAGCATGATTCTCCGATGATAGAGGCTTGTAACACAAGTTTTCAAGTTCATCTTCAAGTGTCTCCAGAGAATTTTAAAGATTATTATAATATTTCACAAGCATTAGCTGCGCCTATTATGGCCATCTCTGCCAATTCACCTTTAGTATTTGGAAAGCGATTATGGCATGAAAGCAGAATTGCTTTATTCCAGCAATCTTTAGATACAAGAACAACGCATGATCATTTAAGAGAAAGAAGCCCGAGGGTAAGCTTTGGTAATGATTGGTTACAGAAATCAATTTTAGAAATTTATAAAGAAGATATAGCCCGATTTAGAGTATTAATTAGTGGAGATGTAGAAGAAGATTCATTCAAAATGATAGAAAGAGGAGAAGTGCCTAAACTTCGTGCGCTTCAAGTTCATAATTCTACCGTTTATCGTTGGAACCGTCCTTGTTATGGAATTAGTGATAATGGTAAGCCTCATTTAAGAATCGAAAATAGAGTTTTGGCTTCAGGCCCAACTGTTCAAGATGAAATGGCGAATGCTGCATTTTGGCTTGGAGCTATGATTGGTATGGCTGATAAATATGGAGACATTACCAAACATATGTCTTTTGCAGATGCTAGAGATAATTTTGGTAAAGCGGCGAAATATGGTATTGATACTAAATTTACTTGGTTAAAGGATAAGAAAATCACTGCAGTCGATTTAGTGATTAAGAAATTGATTCCAATTGCTAGTGCTGGATTGAAAAAAATGAAAGTGAATGATAATGATATCAAACGATATATGAAAATCATTCGTAAAAGAGCAGAAAACCATATGAATGGTGCAAGGTGGATGCTAAGAGCATATACTCATTTGAAGGAAGATACAACGGATAATGAAGCGCTAACTACTTTGACTTCTGCATTAATAAAAAATCAGCAATCGGGTAAACCCGTTCATGAATGGAAAATGCCAAAATTATCGATGTTGAAAAAATATAGACCTTCTAAATTAAGGGTAGAAGATTTCATGGAAAGGGATCTTTTTACAGTAGAACCAGATGACATCATTGAGTTAGTTTCGGATATGATGGATTGGCGAAGAATTCGGTATACGCCTGTTGAAAATGATAAAGGAGAGTTTGTTGGTTTAATTAGTTCTCGATTATTATTGCGCTATTTTACTAATCAATATAAAGGAAGAAAAGCGGAAGGATTATTGGTGAAAGATATCATGATCAAAGATCCAATTAGTATTAGCCCAGATACTACTGTTTCAAAGGCCTTGAAAATTATGAAGAAAAATAAAATTGGTAGTTTACCTGTCGTAAAAGACAATGAGTTAATGGGAATCATAACAGAAAGCCAATTCTTAAAAGTAACAGGTCGATTAATGAGAAGAATTGAAGAAGAGGAAAAATCTTAATGTAAAATCTCTTTCAATTTATTAATAACGGTATCTACTTCAGCTTTGGTATTTTTATGATTAAAGGAAAAACGAACTGTTTTGTATGTAGGATCTCCTTTTATAGCAGTCATTACATGTGATTCGTGTTCTACGCCAGAACTGCAGGCAGAGCCACCTGAAGCAGAAACGCCTGCCATGTCTAATAACATGAGTAGCATATCTCCATTTACAGATTCTGGAAATGAAACACTCAAAACTTTATGCAGATATTGTTCTTGGCAGCCATTGAATATAACGCCTTCAAAATTATTGATTAATTCTTGTTTAAAATAAGTACGTAAATCATCAATATAAATTCTTCTTTCCTCCATTTCAGCACAGGCTAAATTGAGTGCCTCTGCCATGCCGACTATGCCATACAAATTCTCTGTTCCTCCTCTTATATTTCTTTCTTGTGCTCCTCCATCTATATAAGGTTTAATAATATTATCTCCATTAATATAAATGAATCCAACGCCTTTTGGACCGTGAAATTTATGTGCTCCTCCTGCTAAAAAGCTAATTTTAGTTTCTGAAACATTGATAGGAAATTGACCAATGGCTTGTACAGTATCAGAATGAAAGTACACTTGATTTTCATCACAAATTTGTGCAATTCGCTTAAAATCATGAACGGTTCCTATTTCATTATTAGCATACATTAATGAAACGAGTGTCTTTTTATCAGAGTCTATAATTGCTGCTTCTAATTCTTCTAATTGAATTTTACCTTGAGCATCTACCTTCAAATAATGAACTTCAATCCCTTCGTTTTCTACTAGATAATTTAAAGTATGTAAAACACAATGATGTTCAGTAGGAGAAGAAATAATGCGTTTAACTTGTAGATCTCTAATGGCACATTTTAAAGCCATGTTACTAGATTCTGTTCCTCCAGATGTGAAAAATATTTCTCCAATGGAGGCTCCGATACAATTGGCTATATTTCTTCTTGCTTTTTCAATGGCTGTCCGGGTCTGTCGACCGTCAGCATGAATGGAAGAAGGATTTCCATGGAAGCCTTTTAGATAAGGTAGCATTGCATCTAAAACCCGATCATCTAAAGGAGTAGTAGAAGCATTATCAAAATAAATCCTCATAAGTCATAAAGTAAAAAGAACCCAGTTCTAAAATGTTAGAGCTGGGTTATATTCCAAGGTTAGTTATTCGATTTAAGAATATCATTGATATCCATTTGTATCTTTTTAGCTAAGTTTTGGGAAATCACATCTGAATCACTTTCTGTATAAATTCTAATGATCGGCTCTGTATTTGAACGACGAAGGTGAATCCAATCTCCTGTATCCAAAATAATTTTTAATCCATCAATCGTGTTAATTTCTTGATTAGAATATTTACGTTGTAATTCCGCAAATAAATGATCGATATCTATTTCTGGTGTTAATTGAATTTTATTTTTTGCGATATGATATGAAGGAAATGTTCTTCTTAAGAATGATAACGATTTTCCAAATTCAGCTAAGCTAGAAAGGATTAAAGCCACTCCAACTAAAGCATCACGACCGAAATGTAAATCAGGATAAATGACACCGCCATTTCCTTCTCCACCTATAACAGCTTTAACTTCTTTCATCTTTGTTACTACATTCACTTCTCCAACTGCAGCTGGATGATAAACGCAACCAGCTTTCTCGGTAACATCTTTTAAGGCTCTGGTAGAAGAAAGATTAGAAACAGTTGTTCCTTTTACATTTTGTAAAACATAATTCGCAACAGCGACTAAGGTATATTCTTCTCCAAACATCTCACCATCCTCACAAACTAAAGCTAAACGATCAACATCTGGATCAACCGAAATACCTAAATCAGCATTATTTGTAGTAATAGCAGTTGATAATTCAGTTAAATTTTCTGCTAATGGTTCTGGATTATGAGCAAATTGACCATTAGGTTCGCCATTAATAATTGTAACTTCACAACCAAGCTGTTCTAATAAAGGAGGTAATGCTAATGCACCTGTAGAATTAACAGGGTCAATAATTACTTTATAATTTTTAGCTCGTATAGCATCTACCTTAACTAATGGTAGTGCTAGTACAGCATCAATATGCTTTTGGATATAATCATCTTTTTGACAATAAGAACCTAATTTATCTACGTTAGCATATTCAATAGCATTCTCCGTGATCAAGTCTAATACTTCTTGTCCATCTTTTTGAGAGATAAATTCGCCATTAAAATTTACAAATTTTAAGGCATTCCATTGTTTAGGATTATGGCTAGCGGTTATGATAATTCCTGCGCCAGCTCCTTCCATTGGAACAGCAATTTCTACAGTAGGTGTAGTGGAAAGACCAAGGTCAACCACATCAATTCCAACACTTCTAAGAGTGTTAACTACTAAATTACTGACGATTTCTCCCGAAATTCTTGCGTCACGTCCAACAACAATTTTTGGATTGGATGTTTGTATTTTAACCCAATGGCCGAAAGCAGCAGTGCATTCAACTATGTCTTGTGGTGTTAAATTTTCTCCAGCAAATCCACCTATCGTCCCTCTAATGCCAGAAATTGATTTTATCAGTGTCAAAATCGTATGTTTTAAGTAATGACTTTGTTTTTCAAGAGCAAAAGTACATAAAATAGGTTTGCCGTTGTACTAGTTAATGAAGTTATTTAAAAGAAGATTTTTATATGATAAAAATATATCATATGTTTTTGTTAATCAGTTAGTTGTGTTAATAATCCTGTCACAATTGTTAAAATTGTGGCAAATATGATATAAATTTCAATATATCAAGTCTCATTCACGGGAAATGGATAATGTTGGCATAACTATTGTCTTTTATTTCCCGTAGGATTTTGTACTTTTTTTACCCTCCATCTGTACAAAAAATCTTATCCCCCTTTCTGAGAAAAATATTTTGAACTTAATCTTGAAATCAAATTGATTTTATGATTCTTAATGGTACATGATCAACTTAATCATGACGTTTTATAATGTCTTCTTTTAGGAGGTTTCATATTATAAGACATACTAAACTAAACGCTTTTTAAAATGAGAAAAATTATTACTATTGCAGTTATCCTGATAGCTGTTTCCCAGTTTGCGCAAGCGCAACAGGATGCCATGTTTACAAAGTATATGTTTAATACTTTGAACTACAATCCCGCATATGCAGGAACAAGAGGATATCTTTCTTTGGGGGCTTTACACCGGACACAATGGTGGGGAATAGAAGGTGCACCCCATTCACAAACCGTTTGGGCACACTCACCAGTAAAAGGAGATAGAATTGGTTTAGGTTTTGGTTTGGTGAATGATATTATCGGTCCAACAAGATCTACAACGGCAAATATTAGTTATGCATATCATATTCCTGTAGGAGGTAAAAATAAATTATCAGTTGGGGTACAAGGTGGTGTTACCAATTGGAGTGCTAATTGGAATAAACTAGATTTTGAATCACAAATAGATCAGGCGTATTCTGGAGATATTACTCCAAGTTTATGGCTGCCTAATTTTGGAGTGGGTTTGTATTTTTACAACCAAAATAAATATTTTGTAGGAATTGGGGTACCGCACATTATTGAATCAGACTATAGAAAAGGAGATGATGTCACCACCGAAATGTGGGCTAAAAATTATCGTCACTACTACTTTTCTGCTGGAGGAGCCATTCCAATAGACAAATCAGGGAATTTCATTTTTAAACCACAAGCTCTTGTAAAAACAGTTGCTTTGTTTGGTAAAAAATCTGATGATCCATCAGGAAATATTGGAGCACCAACAGAATTTGATATTGATCTTTCTGTATTGTTTTATAATACTTTCTGGGTAGGAGGGTCTTTCCGTTCTTCAATTGAAAAATTCGCAGGTGATAAGAGTTCATTCGATTCAGCTGATTTATGGGTTTCATATTTCTTTAAAAATGGAACTAGAATTGGAGCTGCTTATGATTATACGCTTACAAAATTACAACAACCAGCTAGAGGTTCTTTCGAAATTATGTTAGGATATGATTTCGATTTCAAAGAAAAGAAAATTGTTACTCCGAGATATTTCTAATATACAAATTATTATTACTACTATTAAACCCGATTCGAATTTCGAATCGGGTTTTTCTTTTTAGTTAAATTTCTTTTACTTTCGTTTAAGGGTTTTATTTATATGAGTATAACACAATATATATCTTTAGGCTTTGAACACATAGCAGACATAAATGGGTATGACCACATCTTATTTATCATTGTGATGTGTGTGATGTATCCCATCCAAGAATGGAAAAAAATAATACTCTTAGTAACAGCTTTTACGGTAGGGCATATGATCACGCTAGGATTATCTGCTATGGATTTTATTCAGTTGCCTACAGATTGGATTGAATTTTTTATACCTGTTACGATATTCTTGACGGCTATTTGGAATATTATTTCTTTAAAAAGAGATAAAAAAGATGTTACAATTTGGTTGAATTATTTTGTCGTTTTATTTTTTGGTTTAATTCATGGATTAGGTTTTTCTAATTACTTTGGAATGCTTATGGGAAAAGGTCGAAATATTATACAACCATTATTCGGTTTTAATATTGGAGTTGAGATTGGACAATTAATTATTGTGTCTATATTTATGTTGATTACTTTACTCGTTGTTAAAGGATTTAAAATTCAGCATAAATATTGGATTGGAATTATTTCTATTAGCGCTGCTGTTTTATCGTTATATTTAATTGTTCAATCTGATTTAATTTCCAAGAGCTTCTAAAATCAATAAATTGATATGCCTACGTTTCAGCAAAAACAAAAAAGAGCTGAATTATTAAGAACTCATGCTTCTCGATTGGGTTTTGAAATGGTAGGTATTGCTAAAGCAGAGCGAATGGATGAAGAGGCTCGGAATCTAGAAAAATGGTTAAATAATAATCATCATGGTGAAATGTCTTATATGGCAAATCATTTTGAAAAAAGAATTGATCCTACTCGATTGGTTCCTGGTGCTAAAACGGTTATCACTTTAACGTATAATTATTTTACGGATCAAATTCAAGAAGATTCTGAAGCGCCTAAAATTTCAAAATATGCTTACGGTCAAGATTATCATTTTATTCTTAAAAAGAAATTAAAAGAATTACTAGGAATTTTAAATGAAGAAATTGGAGAAATTTCTGGTCGTTGTTTTGTAGACTCCGCTCCTGTTTTAGAAAGAGATTGGGCAAAACGGAGTGGTGTGGGATGGGTTGGGAAAAATACGTTATTAATTCATCCTAAAAAAGGGAGTTATTTCTTTTTAGCGGAATTAATTCTTGATGCCGAATTCGCTACGGATAATCCGATTAAAGATTATTGTGGAACTTGTACAAAATGTATAGATGCTTGTCCAACGAATGCTATTTCTCCTGAAGGATATTTTATGGATGGAAGCAAATGTATTTCATATTTTACGATAGAATTAAAAGAGAATATTCCTTCAGAAATGAAAGGACAATTTGAAAATTGGATGTTCGGTTGTGATATTTGTCAAGAGGTTTGCCCTTGGAATCGATTTAGTGAAAAACATGAAGAACCTTTATTTGAACCCCATTCTGATTTATTAAAAATGAATAAAAGAGATTGGGAAGAAATCACCCTAGAAATCTTTCAAAAAGTATTTAAAAAATCTGCAGTTAAGAGAACGAAATTATCAGGATTGCAGCGAAATATTAAATTTTTAAAGGAGTGAATTTTAATTCATGTTTTAATAAATGAAACGAATATTAATTATTGGTTGTCCAGGAGCAGGTAAAACAACCTTGGCTTTTAAACTGCAAGAAAAATTAGATGTAGAAATTATTCACTTGGACCAAGCATATTGGAAAGCCAATTGGACTGAAACGCCTAAAGAAGAATGGCAAAAAAAAGTTGAACAATTGATTGAAAAAGATCAATGGATTATGGATGGTAATTATGGCGGAACCATGGATATTAGAATGGAAAGAGCGGATACTATTCTGTTCTTAGATTTTTCTACTTTAACTTGTTTGTATAGGGTAATAAAAAGGACCATTCAATTTAAAGGGCAAACCAGAAAAGATATGGGGCCAGACTGTCCAGAGCGATTTGATTTTAATTTCTTTCATTACGTTTTAATGTTCCGATTTTTAAGTAGAAAATCTATTTTGCAACGTTTGGAAAAATTTAAAGAAAAAGAAATTCATGTATTTAATAACTCGAAATCAATAGATAATTATTTGCAAGAAATATAAAATAAAAAAAGGAACGATAATGTAATCGTTCCTTTTTTTATTCTTAAGGAGTTAATAATTTATATGTAGAAATTTCTTCATCGGTCATCCAATGAATATTATTTGCGGTAGCAGCATTAATAGTGAAATAATAAAATGCTTCAGCATCTTCTTGACTAAAACCCATGTCGACATAATAATTAATATAAGGCAAATGTTCAGCACTGCCAACAGGGTAATCAGTAGCCTCACTTCCGTCTCCATCAGCCCAAGAATGAACACCAATTTTACTGCCTGGCATTCTTGTTCTACCAGTTCCTGATAAAAATAAATCAACAGCACCAGATGCAATTTCTGCGTTTGCAGGTAAATGAATATCTACATCTTGAGTTCTAATTTTTCTTGCCACCTCTAAATTTGCTTCATCATCCTCAGAGCCTGGGCAGTTTTCCATAATAATTCGATTAATGGATGGATAAGTACGAACAATGTTATCCCAATGTTGTGGTGTTTTTGATCCAATAACTCCATTCATCGTTATCGTATTCGTCTCTGTAAGATTGAAAATACCGAAATCATCTTCTGCAACTGAATCATCGCAACTATTAAATAATGCAACACTCCCTAATAATAAGATGATAAATAAATAATGAATTGACTTTTTCATACTGTTTGAATTTTAATTAAATAAAAAAAAGCACATACTTTAGTAAACACCTTTTAAATGCTTACTGAAGTATGTGCTTTTGACACAAATGATTCAATAAAATTCCCAATTTCTTCTTCAGTGTTGGAATTTTATTTTTCTAATAAACGCAAAGAAAATAAAAATTATTATAAAAAATAAAATTATTTTTTAATTCTCTGGAAAAACTAATTGTATGTCAACTGAATAATGATCTGAATAACCTACAGATTTTTTAAATATTTTTTTGGGATGTTGTTCCCAGTCTATACCTATTAAAAATGATCTTTTTCGAATCACTTTAACTTCAGAATTATTTTTGCGGACAAAAATATGATCTATCATGTTTTCGACAGGTAGGTTACTTTTTCCTTTCCTTTCATCAAATTGGATACTTTGATCTTCGATGTGAAGGATTCTTAATAATTGATTAAATAATCTTGAATTACTATTGCTACAATTGAAATCACCACAAATAATTTGAGGAACATTTTCTCTTTCAAAAGGACGGATTAATTTTTCATGAATTTCATGGAATTGAGAATTATTAATAATAGCAGGATTGCCTTCAGTATGTGTATCTATTATTTGAAAAATACTCCCATTAAATTCTCCTTGCAAAAGCATTGCACCTTTTCTAGCCAATTTATTATCCCAGCTATAACTTTCAGAAAATCGAATAGATTTTTGTTCAATTAATGGTCGATCACTGAGTACGAATAAACCGCTATTGGTTTGAATTTTAAAATAACTTTTATTCGGCGGTCCGTAACTATAAGGATATTTGTGTTTTAATTTTCTCTTGATTCGATTTCTAATTCTTCTATGAAATGCTTCTTGTAAAACAAGAATATTATAATCTCTTTTCTTAAATTCTTCTATAATTAATTTAGCTCGGACTCTTTTTTTAGATTTTGTATAAACATAAAAATAAGGAAGCATATGAATGTTCCAAGAAAGTATTTTTAATGTATCATTTTCTGGTTCAAGTTGAGTTGTTTCTGCTTGTATGAATTGAAAAGAAAAAAGGAATAAAAAAAGGAAGATAATTTTTTGAATCATGTGTGTTGTTTTATAGGCTTTAAATAAAAAAAGCGATGTAATAATACATCGCTTTTTTTAATTTTTTACATTCCTGCTACAAAGGTTAATATTTGATCAGAAATTTCTTTTAATTCTTCTTCATTAGGCATATGTCCTAAATTATCCATCATTACTAAACGAGCATCAGTAAAATGTTCAGAATATTTTATAGCATGAGTAGGAAGAATTAAAGGATCTTTATTTCCATGAATGACTAAGACTGGATTTTTAATGTTTTTTAATTTTTCTAATCTAGATCCTGATTTCTTAATGGCATTCATGTGTTTTTTTGCTGCTTTCTTATCGAAATAAGCACCTCGATTTTCTTCATAAATATAACGCTCTGAAATCTTTTGAATATAATCTTCTGTTATTTCAGGATCATTTTTTAAATAAGCTTCTGCTTCAATTCTTTTTTTTATCCCTTGTTTTAAATTTCGATCTTTTACACCATATTTCACCATAAGTCCAGCCGCTTTTAAGAGGGTACTAAAAGTAAAGGTTGTTATTTCTGGATCATGTAAATAACCCGTTGATGAAATAGAAATTAAACTTTCTACTTTTTGAGGATGTTCGATAGCGATAGTTTGTGCAATCATTCCTCCCATAGACATTCCGACCAAGTGAACTTTTTCAATGTTCATTTTATCTAAAATCCGAACAATGTCATTTGACATGTCTGATAAAGTATAATAGTTTTTATTCTTTTTCCAATCGTCCACTTTTCCAGATAATCCAAGATCTCTGTGATCATATCGAATGACATGATATTCAGCAGCAGTGAGCGTTTGAATAAATTCTTTTGACCAATTTGTTGAAGGCGTTCTAAAACCTGAAATTAAAAATATGGTTGGATGTTCTGGATTACCAATGCTTTCATACCAAATAGGAATTTGATCAGAATGAACTGTGTCCGGTATTCCTAAGAAAGATGGTTCAATAACAACATCTTTGATGTTTTCCTTTATAATACGATTTACTTTTTTGGGATAGTTAGGGTTAACTTGCTGTAGGGTTTGGCAGCTAGTAAGATAAGTAAGGCAGAATATAATGCCTAAAAACCACAGTTTGTGATTCATGATTTTTCAAATGATTTATGGAGATTGAAAATAAATGGGAAGAGTTAGAAAACTCTATATAATAATAACTTTTGAAAGAGATTTTCCGCTGCCTGCCTAAGAATATAATTTTTTTAAATCAGTAAATTTTGATAAATATTTTGAAGTCATCAATAAACAAGAGAATGAACAAAATTAAAATACTGATTTGAGCTATAAGATTCCAATTGAAATCACTAGACGATATTATAGTAATAACTGATATACCTCGATTGAAAATACTAATAAATAAAAAGAAAAGGGAGAAGCTAATTAATCCCTTTGATAAGTACCTATCCAATTTAAATGAATATAAAGATTGTTTAATGTGATAGTAAATGAGTATGATAGGAAATGTAAGTATAATGATGCTACCAATCATG
>JAHDFV010000089.1 GCA_020627985.1 Saprospiraceae bacterium | reverse complement strand
TAAGTAGCTATACTACGTGGGGTATAATCTAATGATGGTTGATACTCATTAATTTTATAATAAAGCATTCCATCGTAATAAATCGGCTTTGTCTTGAAGATCTATATCATTGCTCCCATAAAACTTGATACAATCTTTTGATAATGCTAAAGCAGAATTGATATCCCCTTTAAAAAAGTTAGCTTGGAACAATCTTAATTTAGCTTTCGCTATTCCAGGTGTGAATCCAATAGATGAACTAATATTATAGGCTTCTTTTGCTAAAGAGATCGCCTTATTAGGCTTCTTATCCAAAATGGATAATGAAGCATTTAAGATATCCTCTATTTTAAGAATATTAGTTTTTTTGAATTGCATTACCTTTAGTTTTGTCAATCTTAAATTGGAGGGAATGGAATTAGATCGATGACATACTTACTGCATAACTTGTGCCAAAAGAGCATATTTTTAACCTTTGAACTCATCTATTTTAGGTCTAAGGAAGAAAAAAAGCGATAATCAAATGAATTTGATTATCGCTTCCAAATAAATAAGAATGATTATTCTTACTTGTCAAACTCAGCTTCTCCTGTTCCTCCTTTCACCTTCGTCATCATAGCCTTGTTGATCTTTTTGACTTTAGTTGTTACAACTTTAGTCTTCTTAATTGACTTACCTTTCATAGTTCTTGAAATTTAAAAATTAACAAATAAATGAGTAAAAGTAATGTCACAAATTAGTTGGTATGTTTGGGGTTTTGTATCCCGAAACAATATGACATTACTTTAATTTAAGTAATTATTACATCTAAAACAAATTATATATGATTGATATTCAGAAGAGTATGGGGTGAGGTTGAAATTAGTTGAAATTAATAAATACGCTAAAATTAACACATTTAGATTGTTTTTAAGGTTTAAAATATTGCTAGTCAATAAATTATGTTGTTTAAAAGCATTTTATCTTGCAGAATTCTCAATTTTAAAATTGTATTGCTAAGAAAAGCAAAGAATTTTTAAATTTGTTATTTAACAAATAATAAGGTTAAGTGCTGGTGTTGTTACAAGATTTTTTATCGAAAAATAGAAAACAAATTCAATGCATGAGATACATTCTAATATTTGATTTAATGCCGTCACTTTTGCTAATGAGATTTGTTCGCTTTGAAAAAAGCAATAATTTCTAAATAGAATTCCGTTCTAGAATAGATTGAAATCAAATCAGTTTTTTTGTCAATCTTTGCCTAGAGCTCTAGATCCTCTTTTCAAGGCGATATAGTTTACAATTGCGGTTAGCGTATCAGCAATTGGAAATGCAATCCAAACGCCAAATAATCCCAAACAGTAGGGTAAAAATAAAATTAAGGGAATCAGAAAAAAACCTTGTTTTAACAAAGTGAGTAACATTGCCGGCTTTGCTTTTCCAATCGATTGATAGTATGCAGCACCGATTAATTGGATGGTTAAAAGTGGCGTGGCTAAGAAAACCCACCGCATAGCAGGGGTAGTTTTAAGAATAACACTCTCTTCATTAATGAAAACAGAAATGATTTGTGGAGTGAAAATCATAATAATTAAAAAGGTAATACTTGCAATGACAGTTCCATATACAATAGATTTCTTAATGACTTCTCGTACTCTTAACCATTTCTTTGCACCGTAGTTATATCCGGCAATGGGTAGAAAGCCTTGCGTTACGCCAAATACAGGAAATCCTGCAAACATCATCATCCGATTGATTATACCCCAAATAGATAAGGATTCTTCTCCTCCATAGGCAAAGAGCGTATTGTTTAATACAATGGCTAGTAAGCTTACTGTACCTTGTCTCGCTAATGTTACTGACCCAATAGAAAAGATTTCTTTTGTAATCTTAGTATTTAGATTAAAATATTTAAAAGATAGTTTTATTTCAGAACGACCCGATAAGAAAAACCAAAAAGCATACAAAGCACTTGAAACATAAGATAACATTGTAGCTAATCCTGCACCGTACATACCCATATCTAAATAAATAATAAAGACAACATCTAAAATAATGTTGAAAACAGCAGGAATGATCATGACCGCCATGGCAATCTTTGGAGCACCTTCTGCTCGAATAACATTGTTAAACATCATTGCAATGGCAAGGAAAGGGATTGCGGGTAATAATACATTAAAATAAGTACGAGCATAAGATAAGATATCTCCTTTGCCTCCAAATAGAGCTAAAACCTGATCTTGAAAGAAATAACCTATGATCACAAAGAAGACAGAGAGAATCGTTGTCCATACAAATTGATTCCCAAAAGTAAATTGTGCTTTTTCTTCTTGATTAGATCCTAGAGCCCTAGATATAACAGATGCTCCTCCTACACCAATAGCCATTCCTACAGATGCAATCAAGAAAGTAATGGGTAATACAACTGTAATTGCTCCTATGGCTAATGAACCAATATATTGCCCAACAAAAATATTATCAATAATTCCATTTATGGAAAGTGTCAATATTCCAATAGCTGCAGGTATGGCCTGCATTCTTAATAATTTTCCAATTGGTGCTGTTCCTAATTCAGAGGAATGATCCATTAATATGTTTTAGTGTTTTATTTAGTGTAGAATAAAAGACACTTATATTGAAACGTTTATTTTTTAATTAAGATTCCTTTTTAAGGAGATGATTAAAACCTAAAAAGTATGAAAAGATAAAAAAAGCCATTCTGATTGCAGAATGGCTTTTTATAGAATATCAAATTAGCTTAACTTACTACATCACTAACAAGATCAGCAGCTTCTTGTAAAATAATAGCTGAACGAACTTTAAGTCCTGATTCATCAATTAGTTTTTTACCTAAATCTGCATTCGTACCTTGTAGACGTACAATGATGGGCACTTTAATTTGATCGCCCATATTTTTATAAGCATCCACAACTCCTTGTGCTACTCGATCACAACGAACGATACCACCAAAAATGTTGATTAAAATGCACTTTACCGCTGGATCTCTTAAAATAATACGGAATGCCTGTTCAACTCGTTCTGCATCAGCAGTACCTCCTACATCTAGGAAATTAGCAGGTTCTCCACCTGATAATTTAATAATATCCATCGTCGCCATTGCTAAACCAGCGCCATTAACCATGCAACCTACATTTCCATCTAACTTTACATAGTTTAATCCGAATTCTCCTGCTTCAACTTCTGCGGGATCTTCTTCCGTTTTATCTCTCATCGCTGCTAACTCAGGATGACGGAATAATGAATTATCATCTAAAGATACTTTGCAATCTACAGCAATGATGCGATCATCTGCTGTTTTCATACAAGGATTAATTTCAAATAAAGATGCATCTGCACCAACAAAAGCTTTATACAATTGAGAAATGAATTTTGTCATTCCTTTAAATGCAGTTCCGCTTAAGCCTAAATTAAATGCAATTTTTCTCAATTGGAATCCTTGCATGCCTAATGTAGGATCAATGTATTCTTTGTGAACTAAATGAGGCGTTTCTTCAGCTACTTTTTCAATATCCATTCCACCTTCTGTAGAATAAATAATTACATTTTGCTTTCTTCCTCTATCCATCATGATAGAAACATAATATTCTGTACAAGCACTAAAATCAGGAGCATAAGAATCTTCTGCTAATAATACTTTGTTTACTTTTTTTCCTGGACCATCAACGCCACCTGGAGTTTGAGGTGTTTTCAACATCATACCTAAGATGTTCCCTGCATGTTCTTTTACTTCATCGTAATTCTTAGCGACTTTTACTCCGCCACCTTTTCCACGTCCACCAGCATGAATTTGAGCTTTAACGACCACAAATTCTGTCCCTGTTTCTTCTTGTAATTGCTTATAGGCTGCATCTAGATTATTGATGTCTTCTAATATTACTCCTCTTTGGATGGTAATACCGTAACCTGCTAATAATTGCTTTCCTTGATATTCGTGAAGATTCATATTTTGAATATAAAATTTTAGTAAATGTTCTAAACTGCCGCAAATGTAAGGAATCTTAATGAAACTTACTTTAAACTTAAATCTCTAAGCGAAAAGAAAAAGATAGAACCAAAGCCTAATGCCAACATAGCATGGAATGGAACAAAGCCTTTGTAACCATAAAATAATCCCATGTATAAGGCGAAAAAGAAATAGATTGTCATTAATCCTTCAGCTACGATGACCCAATCTAGTTTGAAACCGAGGTATTTTTTTCGTTTCAAAGAATCAGCAAAATCTTTGATATTAAATTTAGGTGTCCGAACAAATGGAGATTTTTTGCCTCGTAAACCTTGTATTACGGCTACGGAATTATGTAAAGATAAACCCATAGATAAAGCGAGAAATACTGGGAAAAGTATTAAAAATTTAAAGAGAATTTGCCAAATGGGTTTTTCAATTTCTGCTCTTCGATTGCCAACAAAGAATACCATTCCAATGATTAAAAATCCTACTTGGAAAATAGTGAAGTAAAACATATCTAATTCTGTTCGTGGCAATAAAAACATTAAAGGAACACTGATCATGCCTGAAAAGAAAATAGAAAGAAAAACACTGCTAGAAAGTAAATGCCCAATACTGTGGAATTTTTGTAAAAGATTTAAATCAGAGCGAAGAATGGTTGGTATTAATTTTCTAGCCGATTCTGCTCCTCCTTTCTGCCATCTAAATTGCTGTGATTTTAAACCATTCATTTCAGCAGGTAGTTCTGCTGGAGCGCCAACTCGTTCTAAAAAGACAATTTCATATCCTTTTAACTGCGCTCGGTAACTGAGGTCTAAATCTTCTGTTAATGTATCCGATTCCCAACCGCCTGCATCTGTGATAGCTTGTTTTCTCCAAACACCTGCAGTACCATTAAATTGCAATAAACAGCCTGCGGCTCTACGGCCTAATTGTTCTACTGTAAAATGTACATTGAGTTGAATGGCTTGCAAACGAGTGAGTAAAGAATAATTTTGATTAATGTGTTCCCATCTGGTTTGAACAACACCTACTTTAGGATTCTCAAAATGAGGAATCGTTCTAAGAAGAAAATCTTTCTTCGGTAAAAAATCTGCATCGAATATGGCAATGAATTCTCCCTTTGCGAATTTGGTAGCATCTTTTAATGCTCCTGCTTTATAACCTGTTCTTATCTCTCGGGTGATATGCTCAATATTGAATCCTTTTTCTTGGTATTCTTTTATTTTATTTTTGCAAATTTCTATTGTTTCGTCTGTAGAATCATCTAGAACATGGATTTCAAATTTATCCTTCGGATAATCCAATTGGGTAATATTATCAATTAACCTTTCGGCTACATATAATTCATTAAATAGGGGGAGTTGAATAGTTACGAAAGGTAAATCTTCATTTATTTCAGCGAATTGCTTGTGCTCATCTTTGTATTTTTTCCCATTCTTTGTATAGAAATACAATAGATTTAATTGGAGAAGACAATACATAATAATATATGTAAAGGCAAAAAAGTAAAGCACCAATAATATGAAACAAATGTTTTCTATCATTATAAATATTTAAATATCGTCCAAAGGATTTTTTGTCCAGCACCGATCGTTCCTTTAATGGTTCCTGATACTTTTGAAAAACCAATTCTTACTCTATAATTGACGGGCACTTCTGTACATTTCATTTTTTGTTTAGCAGCTTTAACTTGCATTTCTACAGTCCAACCATAAGTTTTGTCTTTCATGTCGAGCGCGATTAACTTATCATATTTAATCGCTCTGAAAGGACCTAGATCTGTAAAATGATACCCATAAAATAAACGGATGAGGTTAGTGGCTAACCAATTTCCGAATACTTGTTGGGGAGTCATGGCTCCTTTTTCTAATTGACCTAAGGCTCTTGTACCAATAACAAGATCATAATCTTCATCTATAATAGGAGCAACAACTTTAGGCAATTCTTCTGGATGATCCGAATAATCCGCATCTAAAAAAACAACTATGTCAGGATGTACTTCTTTCTTTGCAATATGGGCTAAACCAAATAAACATGCATTTCCATAGCCTTTAATTGGAGCATCTACAACTGTTGCTCCATTTTCTGAAGCAACTCTAGCTGTTTCGTCTGTGCTTAAATTATTACAAACCACAACCTCTCTAACCCATTCTGAAGGAATATCTTTCAGAACATTTCCAATGGCATTTTCCTCGTTAAAAGCAGGAATGACAATATCTATTTTTGGATAAGTTGGCATAAGGAGGCAAAGGTAGCATATTAATGAAGGCTTCTATTGTCTTTGTATCGACATTTTTCCTATTACTTTCCTATTTTTGTGGATTCGAATGGAGAATGTTCAAGCTATAATACAAGAATGGTGGCCCATACTTCAGCCTTGGCTGATATATTTGGTGATCCCCTTAACGGCAGCTATAGTAGGATGGTGGACGAACAAGCTTGCTATTCACATGACCTTCTATCCAATTGCGTTTAAAGGATGGATTATTAAAGAGGATATTCCTTGGATGCGTTTAGGCTGGCAAGGAATTATTCCCTTAAAAGCAACGAAGATGGCGAGCATGTCTACGGATATGATTTTAGAACATCTGATAGATATCAAGGAAGTTTTTGGAAAATTAAATCCAGACCGTGTTGCTGAAGAATTAGAGTCCAATGTTCGAACTTTGGCTAGAACGACGATGGAAAAAGCGATGCAAGAAAATGTTCCATTGCTTTGGGCAACGCTCCCTAAGAAAAGAAAAGAAAAAATCATTCAAACAGCAATTAATGAATTTCCGGAAGCAGTTGAAAATATCATGGAAGAAATTAAATCCGATATTATTGATTTATGGGATGTCAAGGAAATGGTATTAGAAGAAATAGATGCTAACAGAGGAATAATGAATGAATTGTTTCTTCGTTGTGGCGAAGAAGAATTTAAATTTATTGAAAAATCAGGATTCTATTTTGGTTTTTTATTCGGTTTAATACAAATGGTGATTTGGTATTTTATTGAATCGTATGAATGGGCTTGGATGACTTTACCTACGGCGGGTTTAATTGTTGGATATTTAACCAATTTTATTGCCTTGAAAATGATTTTTGAACCAGAGCGCCCCATTCGTTTTGGACCTGTTGTTTTTCAGGGTTTATTAATGAAAAGACAGGAAGAAGTTTCAAGAGAATTTGGGAAAGTCTTGGCAAGTCGATTATTTACGATGCATAATATTTTTGATAATATTATTTATGGTAAAGCAACAGAAAAAATTGTTGATTTAGTAGAAGAACATGTTAATAATTTAATTGATAAAACGGCTGGATTAAATCGAGCCATTATTCAAATTGCTACAGGTACAAAGACCTATAATAATATTAAACAAATGGTTGTGGATACCTTCACAGAAGAGTTACCCCAGTCCATAACAGAAGTATTTGATTATGCAGAAAATGCTTTGGATATTGAGGACACTGTAGCAGAGAAAATGTCAAGTTTACCTGCGGATGAATTTTTGGGTTTTATGCGCCCTGTATTCCAAGAAGATGAATGGAAATTAATTATTATTGGTGCAATTTTAGGAATGTTTGCAGGTTTTGTTCAGGTCATTATTTTAGTCTTTTAATCTAAATAATGCACTTCTTTATATTCTCCTTCTTCAAAAATTAAAGTTGAAGAAATAGTTTTAGAATTTTCTTTATCGATACATTCTTCTTTATTATTTAAATAGGTTTTAGTATTTGTTTTTTTATTCTTTATTAGGATGTTATAAAAGCCATTGGTTTTATTTTTATCCATAATTAATATTTTTTTCTCTTCATTAATATCACCATGACATTGCCCATTCCATTCTCCATAATATTTATAGATTTCGAATCTATTTAATATTCTTTTTAACTCAGAATTTTGTTTTATGAATAAGGAGGTAGTTTTTGAGACATAAGGGTTGACTCTAGACATTCCTACATATTTTACATTAATACCAAAAGCTCTTTTTTTATTTTGAATATAGTAAGGAGCCGTATCAATTGAAATATTTATTAAAGCTATAGCATCAGAATACCATTCATTGGTTTTATGGCTTTCGAAAAAAGAATTTTTAATTTTTCCTGATTCAGAATCTACAATAAAAATGTGGCTATTTAATTCAAAATATGCTCCTTCATCTTTTACAATTTCAGGAATGACAACAATTGTTTCCGAAGGATAATGGGGTATTTTTTTATACGAAATGAAATCTACTTTACATTGTTGACTATCTAATTCAATTTGTTGCAGAACATTTGAAATGATTAAAGAATCTTGACTCCAAGAAAATTCAGTAGATAGAAATAATGTTATAAATAGAATATATTTTCTCATAATGTTAAATGAATCGTCTATGTTGTATTTTAATTAAACTTAAAATGCCCATTTTTTATTTAAAATGCTTACTATTTTTAAAATCATTCGTCTTATATAGCATACAAACATTAATTCCCTTATTTTTGCAGCCGTATGCAATTTCTTTATCCAACATCTTTATTCGCATTAGCGACCATCTTGATTCCGATTATAATTCACCTGTTTCATTTCAGGCGATTTAAGACGGTATATTTTACCAATGTAAAATTCCTAAAGGAAGTCAAAGAAGAAACTTCTAACCGTAATAAAGTTAAACACTTGCTAGTCCTTTTGTCTCGGATTTTAGCAATAGCTGGTTTAGTCTTTGCTTTTGCACAACCCTTTATTCCTCAAGGAGATGAAGTGAAAACAGGCGAAAAAGCGGTCAGTGTTTTTGTGGATAATTCATACAGTATGAGTTCGCTCAATGCAGAAGTTCCACTGATTGAAAAAGCAAAACAAAGGGCCAAAGAAATCATAGAAGCTTATAATGTTGAAGATCGTTTTCAAATCCTAACCATGGACTTTGAAGGTCGTCATCAAAGGATGGTGAGCAAAGAAGATGCCTTGTCTTTGGTCGATGAAATTGAGATTACTCCAGCAGTTCGAGACATGAGTAAAGTCTTTAGCCGAGTGAAACAAGCCTTAAAAAATACAACTGTAGATCATAAAACCTCTTATTTGATCTCTGATTTTCAAAAAAATATTACCAATATCGGTGTAGAGCAGGATACTACGATTGATTTTAATTTAGTGCCGCTGCAATCTATTCGAAAACAAAATATTAGTATTGATTCTGCTTGGTTTCAAGCTCCTGTTCAGATGTTGAATCAAAACAATCCTTTGATTGTAAAGGTAAGAAACCTATCGGATGAAAAAGCTGAAAACGTGCGATTAACGTTGCAGCATGGTGGCCAGACTAAACCATTAGGAACGCTTTCTATTCAACCTCAATCATACTCGATTGATACTGTTAATATGACGGTATTGAAAGCAGGATGGCATGAAGCAGAATTATCTATTACAGATTATCCTGTTCAATTTGATGATAAGTTGTTTTTCACCTTTAATGTTCCCGAAGAAATTAATATTCTTGTCATCAATGAAACGGGAGCCAATAAGTTTTTAGAAGCTGTTTTTAAAGGAATAAATGTCTTTAAAATTGATAATCAAAAAAGCAACGGTTTAGATTATTCTAAATTGCCAAATTATAATTTAATAGTAGTCAATAGTTTAAATGCAGTTTCTTCTGGATTGGCTTTTGAATTGAAAAATTATGTGAATAATGGTGGTAATTTATTGGTCTTTCCTTCCGCTAAATCTGATATCAATTCTTATAAAAGTTTCCTAGGAAGTTTTCCTGCAAATGAATTAATGTCTTTTGAAACTAGAGATGGTTCTGTAGGTAGAATTAATACAGACGAGTTTATTTTCAAGGATGTATATGAAAATGTAAATTCTAATTTACGCTTACCTAAGACAAAAGGGAATTTTAGATTAACGGATTTCGGGAGTCGGGGAGAAGAAAAATTATTGACCTACAGAGATGGAACTACATATTTAGGAAAATATAAAAAGGATCAAGGACATTTATATTTATGTGCAGCCCCTTTGGATGATACGTATAATGATTTAGTAAAGAATGCCGAAGTCTTTGTTCCTATGGTTTATAAAATGGCAGTATCTTCTGGGAATTCTAAATCCATTGCCCAATATATCGGTCGAGATGAAATTCTTGAAGCTTCTAATTCTTTAGAAGGAGCGGAGAGTGTTTATAAAATGAAAGGGCGAACAGAAGAATTTATACCAGAACAGAAAAAGATTGGTTCTAAGATGATTATAGGTATTAATAATCAAATTAAAGAAGCTGGTTTTTATGATTTGTTTTATACCGAAGATGATGTGGTTGAAAAATTTGCTTATAATTTTGATAGAAAAGAATCAGAATTAGAGTACTTTTCGGATGAAGAATTAAAAAACAAAGTTGGTGGAAGTATAAAGGTCTTAGAATCAAATACTGAAACTGATTTTACTCAATATATTGGTGAACGAAGCAAAGGAATTGTTTTATGGAAATGGTGCTTAATTGCTGCATTAATTTTCTTGGCTTTGGAAACATTATTGTTGAGATTTTGGAAAACATAGCCTGATTGGTTTTTTCAAATTAGGCAAAATCATGACCATGCGACTGCTGCTCAAGAATGCCAAAGTGATAGACTCTACCTCTCCTCATCATGGGAAAAAGGTTGATATTTTCATTCAAAATGGAATCATAGAAAAAGTTGGGAAAAGAATTTCAGTTGCTGATGCTGAAATAATTAAAGTAAAAGATCTTCATATTTCCATGGGGTGGTTGGATGTTGGAACGCAAGTATGCGATCCAGGTTTAGAACATAGAGAAGATTTAGAAACTGTTTCCCAAGCTGCGGCTAAAGGAGGCTTTACTGGAATTGCTTGTTTCCCGAATACTGACCCTACTGTACATAGTAAGTCTCAAGTTCAATATATCATTAAAAATACCAAGGGGAATTTGGTCGATGTTTATCCTATTGGAGCTGTTACTTCAAATTGTAATGGCAGGGATATTACAGAAATGTATGACATGAATAAGGCAGGAGCTGTTGCTTTTTCTGACGGAGGATATTCAATTGAAGATAATGGGATGATGATGCGAGCTTTACAATATGTGAAGCCTTTTAATGGTGTGATCATTAATCATCCTCATGATAAAACAACGGCACTGAATGGGCAAATTCATGAAGGATTGATGAGTACCTCTTTAGGGATGCGTGGAATACCTTCTTTGTCTGAAGAATTAATGATTATTCGGGATATTTATTTGGCAGAATATACAGATTCTCGTTTGCATATTCACAATGTATCTACGGCTAAAGGTGTTCGATTAATTAAGAATGCGAAAAAGAAAAATTTAAAAATTACTGCATCTGTTGCTGCAATGAATTTAGTATTTACAGATAATGATTTAGAATCTTTTGATACACATTTAAAAGTCTTACCTCCGCTTAGAGAAAGTAATGATATTAAAGCCTTGAAAAAAGGATTAAAAGAAGGGACGATTGATTGTATTACATCAAATCATAGGCCTTGGCATATTGAAGCGAAAGATTTAGAATTTCCTTATGCTGAGTTTGGTGCGATTGGTTTAGAAACCACTTTTGGTGTTGTGAATCCTAATGTAGAAAATAATTTAGAAGGTGTTATTGATGCATTGTCACTAGCCCCTCGTTCTATTTTAGGATTAGAAATGCCTAGTGTTAAAAAAGGTAATCGAGCAAATCTTACTTTATTTAATCCGAATAAAATATTTACTTTCGAAGAAAAAGATATTCGATCTAAATCAAAAAATTCACCTTTTATAGGAAAGGAACTCCAAGGGGAAATTATTGGCGTTATTAATAATAATTTGATGGAATTATTTTAATTTTTTAATGTCTGACAAGGGAAATGAAATATTAGATGATGGTTTATTTTCTGTAAAGCGTTCGCTTGAAACGCCATATTGGAGGATTATTTTAGAAGTGAACGTTTTTGGTGTTTTTTTATTATTAATTAGCGTTATCGTATTAACGTTTTTCCTTACTTTAGTTTATTTAATATTTCCTTTTGAAATAAATAATTTTTTAGGATCATTTGTTCGTGTTTATATGGCTGTTTTTCAAGTTGTAGGTGTTATGTATTGTTTAAATAATCTATATACAAAAGGAAAGTTTTACCCAAATTTATACTTAGGAATTATTTCAGTTAGTATAGGTTATTTTTTTATATTTTTAGTTAATTTAATTTTTCAAGGATTTGATTTTATTGATAGATTATCTTTTTCTTATTTTGAAAAAATAGTGGGGCTCATATTTTTTTATAATATCTTTTTGAAGATGTTATTAGTTTACTTATTATCCATATATTACAAAAACAGAAAAATCACTAAAGATCATGTTTATAGAAAAAGAAAATAAATTACACGCAACATTTACTTTTAAAGATTTCCAGGAAGCTTTTGGCTTTATGACACAAGTTGCTTTTTTAGCAGAGCAACACAATCATCATCCAAATTGGTCAAATGTTTGGAATGAAGTTGAAATAAATCTAACCACACATGATGCTGATAATACAGTAACTGATAAAGATTGGAAATTGGCTAAAGATATTATTGAGTTATATGGCCGTTTTTCTGATTGATGAAATTCGTTTATTCTAAATGAAAAAAGTGATACCATTAAATTTGTATCACTTTTTTTTATAAAACCACTCACATTTTTATTCTTTTTGACTCTATACTAATAGAAATACAAATGGAATAGGTATTTGATTAAAATTTTGGTAAAAATAGAGCTTAAAGATGGTTAGGTTTTTTAGAATGGAATAAAGCTCTATGTATTTAGGAATAAGACCTAATTTTCATGGTAAAGCTTAAATTTGATTAGAAACAATAAATGGTCTTATTTCTTAAAGGAAAATTGTTTCTTAAATGGGAAGTCACTTGAAATTTTCGAGTGGCTTTTTTTTATTATAAAATTGTGATATTTATTGAGTATATTTAAAGAATTATAAAAGTAATACTATCGAATAAAATTAGAAAAATTATGGACCAACCGAACTGGTTTTTACTTCCCATTGCC
>JAHDFV010000088.1:9959-12953 GCA_020627985.1 Saprospiraceae bacterium | reverse complement strand
ATAACACCACTGTTATTTCCAGTTTGATGTTGCGCAACAAACTTTTCTTTTTCAATTAATGCTATGTTTAAATTAGAATTTAATTTAATTAATTGAAATGCTGTTGCTAAACCAACAATTCCGCCACCTATAATAGTAATATCAAATTCCATGTTGTAAAATTAAAAAAGCCTATCAAATAATTGATAGGCTTTGCAGTATATAATTGTGAGTTTGTATATTATTGCTAAAAATCATATTTCAATCCTATATCAACAGATAAAGTATTAATTCTATCTTTATTCGGACCTAAACCATTATCAGCAGGCATTATATAATATGAGAAATTAGGTTGTACAAAGAAACTTGTTTTTTCATCTACTTTTCGCTCAACTCCTATTCCTAAATTTGCTGATAAGAAATAATTATCTTTCAGTGATTCATTATCAAAGAAACCAGCCGTTTGTACACTTTGCTTCTTTACACCTTTTGATTCTAAAATATTATCCGGATTTCTTGAACCTGTAACTCTCATCTTGTACCGATTATAATCACTCCAAGCAACTGTATTAAAAGTACCACCAACACTAGCATAAAATTTCCATTTTTGTAATAAAGGAAAATAATATTTCATATTAACTGGTAAAGAAATGATATTAAAAGTTAATTTATCTAAGGTTAAAGCTTCAAATCCTTCATCTGCTGAACCTGTTACTTCATAAATAGCAATTGGATTATATGATTTTCTGATATATTTTAATCCTGTTTCTAATTCTAAATTTCCTTTTAAAACAGATGCTGTAAATCCACCAGAAAAACCATGATGACCTGATTGGTATGAAGATCCTACTTCTTTTTTATATGGAGTCATCACATAATTCCAATCATAAGAAGTATAAACCCCCATTCTAAATATGGGTTTATTTTTAACAATTTTAAATTGTTCAGGAAGAAGATTAAAATTCAATTTATTCAATTCAACTGAAGCAATGGGTCGTAATGATTCAATTGAATTTTTTTCTTCAACTATTTCTTCTTTTAGAATTTTATCTTTTTCAATTAAATTATTTTCATTCTGAATTAAATCAATAGTTTCTTGAACTATATTATTGGTAGAAAATTTAGTTGTTGATTCAGCATTGAATGGTAAAATTGAATTCGTTTCAACTATAATATTTTCTTTTGAAGAAACTATTGAAATTTTATTTGGAATAATTTCTTTTTGAATAACTGTTTTTATATTCTTTTGCTTTGTATTTTTTTCAACTAAAGGAACCGTATTTTTATTAGAAGGAATTGGTTTAGTATTACTAGAAGCCTTTTCCGTTATATCTGTTTTCTTTTCTATTTTAGATTCAGAATTAATAACAGGTAATTCTTTTACAACATTTTCATTTAGATCCGCAAAAGGTATACTTGTTACGACATCAGTTGGATAAAATTGGAACATGGTAAATATAGCCATAATGACTAAGATCAATTCTATTCCTTTTATATACAATAATTCTTTGCCTTCTCTTTCTCTTTGATCTAAAACCCCCTCCATTTGAACCCAATCACTTTGATCAGAATATGTTGGATTTTTATCTATTCTTTCTTTTACAAATTGATCAAAATTCTCATCTGTCATTATTAGATTTTTATCTAATAATTGTTCCATAACTGTCCAATCACTACTTGGTAATGATACTAAGGGTAACTTCCCTAATCCTTCAGCAACAAATTGATCAAATTGTTGATCTAACAATGCCTCCTTATCCAGCAAATTTTCCATTTGCCCCCAATCACTTGAAGCTGAGTCGAGCTGGTACCTCTCCAGTCCCTCACGGATAAATTCGTCGAATTCTTTATTTTCCATAGTCTTTATATTTGGGCTGTAACATGGCCCTAAGTTTCATTCTGGCTTTCACGAGATTTGAACGAGATGTACTTTCAGTAATTCCTAATTGTTCACCTATTTCTCTATGCGAGTAACCTTCGATTACATATAAATTAAATACTGCTCGATACGCTGGGGAAAGCGATTGAACAGATTTCATTATTTCTTTTTCGGCACATAAACTATCCGCATCTGGAATAGTTGAAAATTTATGTGCAGCTTTATCTACATCTTCCGTTCTTTTTCGAGAAGCTTTCCGATAATAATCGATACATGTATTGACCATAATTCGCTTTATCCAAGCATTTAATGATGTACCAGGTTGATATTTACCTAAGTGCTTAAAAACTTTGATAAAACCTTCATGTATAATATCTTTTGCTTCATCTGGGTCATTGGCATAACGGATGCAGACATGAATCATCTTGCTGTAATATGTTTCATACAGCTGTTTCTGTGCCCATCGTTCTTTACGAATACAAGCATTAATAAATTCTTCTTCTTTCTGCCTCAAATTCAAGGATAATTCCATAAACTCTGTTTTAAGTTGTTCCGAATTTTCGGATTTAGCGCCAGCAATAAAAACAGCTATGCCTTTGCTAAGGAATCACTTATAGTTTTTGTGTTGTCAATATAACGTTTCTTCTTTTAATTTTGCTGCTCAAGTCTGTTATTATTAAAAGTTGATTATATAAAAAAAAATCCTCTGGAACTTTCTAGAAAAGAAATATGTTTATATATTTGCGTCACTCTTTTAAATAAGAGTTGGTTTAGACCTATGGTGTAATCGGTAACACACCAGTTTTTGGTTCTGGCATTCTAGGTTCGAGTCCTAGTAGGTCTACTAGAAATTTCAAAGTTCTTTCACATCTTGTGGAAGAACTTTTTTTATTATTGCCCACCTCAGTATTGTAAAATTTCACACTTATTATAATATTTTACAACATACTATACATATATAATTTCATCATTTAATTTGATTTTCTTCAATAATTGTCTTTGTCTTCTATTCTTTCTGCTCTTTAATTTGTACTAACAAATACTAAAAATTCTACTAGCACTAGAATAATTCTTGGTCTGTGTGCCATAGTATTTGCTATTGTTTCATTTTGCTTTCACTAAGAGCAACAAAATCA
>JAHDFV010000088.1:0-9949 GCA_020627985.1 Saprospiraceae bacterium | reverse complement strand
TATGAAAAAGACACTTTTATTTATTTTAACTATTTCTTTACTAAGTTCTTTTCTTCATGCACAAGTAAATTGTGATTATCAAGATTGGGATAAAGTATATTTAAAAGGAGCAACATTTAATTGTACACCTTACCAAACAGAGTTCATTGATAATTTTAGTGGTACAGAAATTAATTCTAATTTTTGGAATACATTTTATTTTGATGAGAATCATGAATTTTCTAGAATTCATACCAGCGACGAAGAACAAATATATCTTGATGAAAATGTAACGGTTAATAATGGTACATGTAAATTAAAAGGTATGTATGCACCAAATTCAACCTGGATAAGTCCTAATGGAACATTGCACCAAAGAGATTATACTTCAGGTGTTATCACAAGTAAACAAAGTTTTAGATATGGAAGATTTGATGTTAGAATTAAAATTTCAAAAGTAGGTTGGTGGCCAAGTTTCTGGCTTTATCATCATGATGAAGTGGATATTATGGAGAATTTTTCAAATGATGAAGGATTTAGTTATAATCTATATTCTGATGATGACTATGATTGTAATACAAAGGAAGATTTTGATGCTGGTGAACTACTTTATAATGAATTTCATACGTATTCAGTTGATATCACGCCCTTTACTTTAACCTATTATTTTGACGGTCAGGCTTTACCAATTAAATATTATAGATATTATGATTTAAATGGGAATCCTCTTGATATTAATTGTAATAATAATCAGATTCCTGAAGGACATTATTTAATAAATCCTTTATTTCCAGAAATAGGGGAAGAGGATTTACTATGATATTGAATAATGCTGTTCTTTTAACTACTTGGGGAAACCCAATTGAAACGAATGGAGATTTTATTTCAGACTTGGAAATTGACCAAGTCAGAGTTTTATCTAGAGATTATGGTACTTGTAATTCTTTATTAGTATATGGTGGTGATTGTGAAACTACAGGTAGACTTTCTGATCCATTAGATTGTGATATTATCTGTATTGGAGAATCTTCAAGTATATTTTTAGAAAGTATTGGAGATGATATTGGATGGTTAGCTGAAGTAGATGTTACATCAGTATCTGCTTCCGAAGACATTGACATTTTGAGTTTTAACAATTATGAAATCAATTTCCAATTAAATCATTCTCAAGGAGAGAAAACAATCTATATTGAATATATAAATGACTGCAATAATTTAGAGTTATTGCCATATGTTTTAGAAGAAGAATATTGTCCTGAAGGATGTGAAAACCCCGATGTTTTAGATATTACTACTGATATTTTATATGAGATTTCTGGAGCACCTTGTAGTGCATTTATTGATTGGGAAGACTATACAGACAATATTAAATACAAAATAAAATATAAAAAATTGGGAGGAAATTGGATTACAACTTTTTCAAACTATTCTCAAAAAACGATTACTGGTTTAGATAATAGTAAAACTTATAAAGTAAAAGTAAAAGCTAAATGTGAAATAAATGGTTGGTTACCGAATTGGAGTCCTGTACATGAGTTTTCTTGTGGGACGAATACAAAATTAGCGATAAATGAAGATAATATTCTAAATAAATCGTCAGTTTTAATCTATCCTAACCCAGCTAAATCAAATATAAATTTAGAATGGTCTGAAGAAGTGGAAAGAATTTCTATTGTAAATATTTCTGGTAAAGAAATCATCGCCTTAGATCAAATTTCTGAAGAAACTAAATCGTATAATTTAGATATTTCATCATTTGATAAAGGAATGTATTTCGTTAATTTTTATTTTTCTAAAACTGGTAAAATTGAATCCAAAAGATTAGTTAAAATGTAATAGATTTAATATTTTTCTTTGTAGAAAACAGCCATTCTTATATTTATGAATGGCTGTTTTTTCTTTTAAAAATATTAATGACATAATAATTCGACACATAATTAGAATTTTAGTTTATTTACACTAATCTAACTCGTTTACATATAATTTTAAATCATGTCTAATCATAAATCATTTACACTAATTGGTGCTGGAATCATGAGTGCTACCTTGGGAGTTCTTATCAAAGAATTAATGCCTGATGCTCAAATTAATATTTACGAACGATTAGATAAAGTAGGAGCAGAAAGTTCTGATGCCTGGAATAATGCAGGAACAGGTCATTCAGCTTTTTGTGAATTAAACTATACACCTGACCGAGAAGATGGGACTGTTGATATTTCGAAGGCCTTAAAAATCAGTCAAAACTTCGAAATTTCTAAACAATTATGGGCTTATCTTTTGGAAAAAGATAAATTAAACACGTCTAGTCCATTTATCAATGATATTGATCATATGAGTTTTTTATGGGGTGATGAAAATATCGACTTTTTGAAAAAAAGATATGATGCCCTTATTCAATATGGTATGTTTAAGGATATGAAATTCTCAGAATCTCATGAAGAAATTAAGGAATGGATTCCTTTAATCATGAATGGTAGAGATCCGAAACAAAAAGTAGCTGCGACTAGAATGGATGTTGGAACAGATGTCAATTTTGGTGCAATTACAAGGGGAATGATTCGATATTTAAATACTTGTGATGGCGTTAAAGTTCGTCTAGGGCATCAAGTAGAAGATCTTTGGATGGAAAAAGATGGATCTTGGAGAACAGAAATTACTGATTTAAATACGAATACTGAAAAAACAATTACAAGTGATTATGTATTTGTTGGGGCTGGTGGTGGCTCCTTACTTTTATTGGAAAAATCTGATATTCCTGAGGAAAGAGGATATGGTGGTTTTCCTGTTAGTGGTCAATTTTTAAAATGTAATAATCCTGAAGTAATTTTACAACATGAAGCAAAAGTATATGGTAAGGCAGAAACAGGTTCACCTCCAATGTCTGTACCCCATTTAGATACAAGAATGCTAGATGGAGAGCGTTCTTTACTTTTTGGTCCTTACGCAGGTTTTTCTACAAAGTTTTTAAAAAATGGTTCTTATTTTGATTTACCCCTTTCTATTGAAGTTCATAATATTTGGCCCATGCTATCAGCAGGAATTCATAATATTGCTTTGACAAAGTATTTAATCAAACAAGTAGTTCAATCCCCTGAAGAACGATTTAAAGCTTTAATAAAATATTATCCTGAAGCTAAAATAGAAGACTGGGAATTAATCACGGCTGGGCAAAGAGTTCAAATTATCAAAAAAGATGATAAGGCTGGAGGAGTTTTAAAATTCGGAACAGAAATCGTTTCCAACAAAGAAAAAACGATGGCAGTGTTGTTAGGAGCATCTCCAGGTGCTTCGACTTCTGTTTCCATTATGCTTGATGTTTTACAAACTTTTTTCCCTGAAGAAATGAATTCGACTTCTTGGTTAAAACAATTACAAATTATAATTCCTAGCTATGGAAAATCTTTAATTATGGATGATGAGCTTTGTTTAAAAACTAGAGAACGAACAACAGGAATTTTGAAATTGGAGGCCTAATTTATTTTTAATTAAAATTAATTTAATAGAAATAAAAAAAGCAAGTTGAAATCAACTTGCTTTTTTTATTTCTATGTTAAGAATATTATTTTAAATACGCTTTTGGATTTATTTTAGACTGTACTTCTAATAATAAATCATTAGGATCTTGACCGGCTGGCACTCTAATTCCAACTCTTGTTAATCCTTTTTTAGTTTTTTGTGTATAAGGAATAAAATCTTTAGATACAATATTTGCAGTAGTAATGTCTACCCCTTTTTGTTTTGAAAATAAACCAACATAAATAATCTTTTTAGAAAATCCTGAAACGGTATTCTTTTTAGGTGCAACAGGTTTAGTTTCTTCAACTATTACAGGTTTTATTTCTTTTTCAATTTTAGGCTCAACTTTTATTTCTTCTTCTACAGTGGTTTCTTCCTTGACTATATTTTCTTCAATATTTTCCTTTACTTCTTCATCCGCATATATACTATCATCTGAACTTTCTGAAGGGCTAATATTTACTGGTAATTTAGAAGCTTCTTTCGTCGCTTCATCCGTTAATAAATCTGCTTCATTAGAATTAAAAATTAAAAAACCCGTCAACACAACTAAAAATGCTAATGCAATCGGCACACCAATTCTTAATGCTTTTTCAGAATTAAATGAAGAAGATGCACTTGGCATTGGATTAACATCATTAAACGTTTCAACGATCTTATCTTCTTGCTTTGGTAAGTTTCTTTGTATAGGATAATAATTAATTTCAGGTAATCCAAAAGTGTCGGTATTAAAATTAAGTTGATGAGAAATGAATTTACTTTTCATTTCATAATCTTTCATAATTCTTCCAACTTCAGGAATTGAAACAACTTCTTTTCTTTTTAAACTGGCACTACAATTCTCTACATATTCAGAAATATGTTTCTTGGTAATATCAATAGGTAAGCCCGTTTTCTTTTGGTAATAATCTACCAAAATACCATCATCCGTTACCAGATTTTCATTGAACGTAAGTGTCGTTGAAGGAGGAGTAATTTTACCTTGTACATAATCAAAGCTGGCAGGTTTGTATTGTTTTACAAAGCCTCCTAGTTTTGGTAATATGACATTGTCATATTCGTACAATAACTCTTTTATCGCTCCCTCGATAATTTGTTTTCCCACAATTTTCGCCATCTCACAGTAAATTAGTTCATCAAATTTACAATTTTTAAAGGAATTTATAAAGTATGCCTACAAATAGTCCCTTATATATTGATAAACAATTGAAAATATGGGATTTATAATGGTTGTTTATCTTTTAAGAAGATGTTTATATTTCTTAAGCGCAGTTTATAAATCATATTATGTATATAGGACAAATAGCATATGTTATAGTTAGCTATTATTTTGATTCTTCTGTTAGAATCCTATAATTTCGCATTTTTTATGTTTTAAGAAGAGTCGGATATGAAATGGAGAATTGTTTTATTTTTAATAATAATGTTTTTATTAAATATTGGAATTACGGGATGCAAAAAAGATCGGTCAAGTATTCCAACTATGCGAGTACTTATAAATGGAATTCCTCTAACATTTGAAGATGCTAAACGCCCTCGTTTTGAAGGTGAATTACAATTTATTCCTGTAAGAGAAATATTAGATAACGTTGGATGTACTTGTGTTGAAAGTTCAAATGATAAATCTTTAATTTGTACAAATGGTGATTTCTCAATCATACTTAGAGAGAATAATTTAGCAGCAATCATAAATCAGCAAGATGTGGTTTATATGTTTGCCAGTCCATTTTTTGAAGCAGGTACGATGTATGCTGAAATGCATTTTTTAGAACATATACCTCATTGTACTTTTGAATGGGATGAAGAAAGTCAATCCATACAAATATATGATTATGACCAGCTAGATTATGGTCTATATTTCTTTGATGGGGAATCTGATGGTTGGAAAGAAGGAGATGCTGTTGGTACTCAAAAATTTGTAGAAGGAGAAGATAATCCTTTCTTCGATCCTAGCAAACCAACACTTATTTGGATTCATGGTTGGCAAAATGGAGGCGTTGTTGGTAGAGGTAGACCTAATTTCCGATTAAACAGTGGTGGAATTGATAAATATACGCACCAAATCTGGAAGGATAGATCTTGGAATGTTGCCATATTCCATTGGTTACAATTTGCCGATGAATTACTACCCTATGATGCTGAATCTAAAATTAATGCTGCCATGGAAAATGATGTTAATATGAGGTGGAAAAAAGCAGATGGATCATATTCTGAAATCCTCGCTGATGCAACTCCTGTGGCTGAATTGTTTGCTCAAGAATATGAAGCTTTAACTCGCTCGTTAACGAATCCCAATATTAGGTTAGCCGGTAGTTCGTTTGGAGGTCAAGTTGCTTTGCATGGCACAGAACGGATGATGAATAATAGTGTTCAAACTTTACCCAATAGAATTGCATTATTAGATATAGCTTGGACAAGTAATTATGTTGATGCACAATCTTTATATACTACAGAAATTACTGCTCGAGCTGCAGCTAATGTGGGTTCTTCTGTTCCTATAGAATATTACCGTTCTTCTGCTTTGACAACTACTTTTACACCTGATGAATTAATTGACCATTCTGCATTCCAAGAAATGGTTTTTGATTATGCAGGAACTTTTGGAATCGAGTTAAAACATACTATTGTAAC
Organism: Saprospiraceae bacterium; assembly: GCA_020627985.1. Taxonomy (GTDB): domain Bacteria; phylum Bacteroidota; class Bacteroidia; order Chitinophagales; family Saprospiraceae; genus JAHDCE01. Next base: position 3,823 of record JAHDFV010000088.1, on the reverse strand, counting down.
TCATAATTATTTATGGTCTTTTGAACATGAAACTTATGAAGCAGTTGATGAAACAGGTAATTCGGCAGGTTTCGGATTATCTGCTTCTAATACTATTGATGATATTTGGCTTAAAAAAGGGAATAATTTTCATTGGAAACAAATTGGAGGTATAGATACTTATACCCCAGAGGATGATATTTTCGAAAAACGTGATGGAGCTGGGTATTAAAATTTATTCATAAATACAAAAAAAGCTTGTCTCTAATTTGAGACAAGCTTTTTTTAATAACGAAGTGATTTAAGAACATAATGTTAATTCATTAGCAAGTCATTGAATCACAATACCGATAGCTATCGGGAATGAATCTCAAAAAGAGCTTTATCTTGTATTACAAGCACTTATAAATCATTTTAACATTAGTTTTTAAATCACTTCAACGTTAAAAAGAATCAATTATTAATCTTTAAACTTATAAGCAGAAGAGAAAATACGATTCCAACGAATACCACCAAATTCTCCACCGATTTGAGCATTTTTCAAGCTAAACCAAATGAATAATGGTTTCCCTACAATATGATCTTCAGGAACAAATCCCCAATACCTGGAATCCTCAGAATTATGTCTATTATCTCCTACCATCCAATAATAATTCATTTTGAATGTGTATTGAGTCGCTACTTCACCATTGATGTAAATCTGACCATTTTTAACTTCTAAATCATTCCCTTCATAGACATCAATTATTCTACGATATAAGGGAATATTAGCTGGTGTAATATTGACAGTTTCTCCAGCAGCTGGAATTTTTAAAGGACCAAAATTATCAAGAGTCCACCCATTTTTCATTCCACGAGGAAATAAATCCTTAAATAAACCTTTTGCTTTATTTTCTTCAAAATGAATATCTCCATCTGGAACTGGACTAACATCTAGTACACCATTTCTGGCTTTAAATGATTCTGCGGTTTTTTTATTTATGTATAAGAATTTCAAATTAGAATGAGGACCAGTATAAGAATTTCGTTCAATATCATTAGCATGAACAACACCTAAATCGATTAATTCTCTTTTCGTAATTTTAGATTCAGGCCTTCCATCGGTAACTATTTTATACAAAAACTGCATATTATCTGGATTTTCAAGAGGTTTTCCATTCACCCATACTTGTCGATCTTTAATTTGAAATTCATCTCCCGCTACAGCAAGACAACGTTTGATATAATGATCTCTTCTATCTACAGGTCGGTATACTAATTCAAATAAATCTGGATTGTGCAATAGTTCTCTGGTAACATCATTTTTTGCTAATAGATGTCCATAATCATATCTTCCATAGAATGATTTTTTAAATCTATTTGTCTTATGTTTTATAATGGTATCTCCTTCAGGGAAATTAAAAACTACTGGGTCGTTCACTTTAACTCCTGAAGTAGATCCTATTCTCCTATGTGGCCATTCAATCCATTTTAAATATGATTCTTTATCTGTTTTAGGAATGGCATTGTGTAATAATGGCAATTGCAAAGGTGTATTTGGCATCCTCATTCCATAACTTGATTTGCTTACAAATAAGAAATCTCCTGTCATTAATGAACCCTCCATAGAAGGAGTTGGAATGGTATAGGCTTCGATTAAAAACATTCGAATAAAAGTAGCTGCAAAAACGGCAAAAATAATTGCTTCTGCCCATTCTCTCCCTCCAGCTTTAAAAAATGGACTTTTCTTTAATTTGTCCAATTTATACTTGTCTTTAGATTTTTGAACCGCTACTAGTTGCTCTTTATATTCTTTGTAGGCAGTTTCACCTTCAAACATCCACTTCACTGCTTTACTAAAGCCTAAGTAACATAAATAAAATGGAGCAAAAGCAACAGATAAAAAATGATCTTTAAAGCTAAATTTGCCAAAACTATTGGCTGTTGTTACAAACAAACCAGCGTATATGAAAAAATTAACAATGGGAATATAAAGTAAAGCAACTCTCCAAGTTGGATAGCCTACCATTTTCATCCATTCCATTTTACCTAAAACAGGAACAAATGCTTTCCAAGCATCAATGTTTCTTTTCTTAAAAATTCCATATAAACCAACATGTCCAATGACAATTAGTAAAATTAGTATGATCCACTCCATAGGGCAATTAAATATTTATTTTTAGTTTTCTTCGCTCATAACAAGTATCTGTTATTAAGTCGGTCACAAAAATAATGGAATAGTTGAGTAAAAGATTGCTTTCACTATGCTAATTTCGATAAAGCTCCTATACTTTTTCTACCAAAGGAGTTAACTTACTACAAATCAAAACTTGTACTTTAATCGAAGATTTTGCTTCGTTAATCTATAAAACATAAGTATTAATCGGTATTACTTGTGTAGATGCTCTTTATTTTTTCCATAATTAATGAAAATAAATTTGAAATAAATTTCAATCTGTTGAACTAATTTAATGACATTTGCATTAGTTAGTTTATAAATAAAACTAAGATCATGAAATACAATTTGAATTGGCTTTTAGCTGAAAATGAAAAAGAAGAACGATTAAAGTATGTATACTTTTGGGGACACAGACCTAGTAAAGATGGTTCTGTAACTAAATCAATATTTAGTCAATGGTGGGAAGAATCATTTGTAGTTGATGGGATAAATTATGCTTCAGCAGAACATTGGATGATGGCGAAAAAGGCTGAATTATTTGATTCTTCCATGATTGAAGAAATCATTCAAGCTTCCTCTCCTGCCCTAGCTAAAAAGTTAGGTCGTAAGGTTAAGAATTTTGATCCTGTGATTTGGGAAAACCAAAAATATGATATCGTAAAAGTAGGAAATTTCCATAAGTTCAATCAGCATGAAAAGATGAAAAAATTCTTATTGCAAACTCAAGACAGAATTTTAGTAGAAGCGAGTCCTTTTGATAAAATATGGGGTATTGGGATGGTTCAAGATGACCCTCGAGCTGCTTATCCACAAAAATGGGATGGTGAAAACTTATTAGGTTTTGCTTTAATGGAAGTAAGAGATGAATTGAGAGATTAATTTATCCATTCATTTTTCTTTTATTTAAAGATTTAAATTAAATATAGTGCTAAAAGAAAGATTAGAAAATAAGAATAAAATTTCAGATGCTCTTTTAGGAGTAGCCATTGGAGATGCTTTAGGTGTACCCTTTGAATTCCAAAATGCAGAACAAATTAAAAGAAATTCTTGTAAAGATATGATCGGTTTTGGAACTCATGATCAACCAAAAGGTACCTGGTCTGATGATAGCTCACTTACTTTTTGTTTGGCAGAATCCTTGATTAAAGGTTATGATTTATCAGATATTGCTAAACGTTTTGTGATGTGGAGAGATCTTGCTTACTGGACCGCTCATGATCAAGTTTTTGATATTGGCATGACGACCTCGAGAGCCATTTCTCAATTAACTAAGCATTTAGAACACAAGACTGTTTCTTCTTATCTAAAAGGTAAATATGCTGCTTCTGAACAAACGAATGGAAATGGTTCTTTAATGCGAATTCTACCTTTGTTGTTCCATATTAAAGGAAAACCGATTCAGGAACAATTTGAAGTTATATGGGATGTTTCCGCGCTAACACATGGTCATATTAGAGCTGCGATGTGTTGTCTTATTTACCTTAAAGTTGCGGAACATGTGCTTGAAGGACAAAATAAAATTGAAGCCTATACTTTAATGAGATCTGAAATTGAAGCGTTCTGGGAAGTTCTTGATTTTAATAAATATGAACAATTTCTTTTTCAACGATTTATTCAAAATGATGTTCGATATTTGAGCTATGCTGAGTTAAAATCTGGGGCTTATGTCATGGAATCTATTGAAGC
>JAHDFV010000087.1 GCA_020627985.1 Saprospiraceae bacterium | reverse complement strand
TTATGGGAAGAGAATATGATGGAGTTCATCGGACTACTTTTGTCATTAATGAAAAAGGAATCATTGATGAAATTATAGAAAAAGTAAAAACCAAAATTCATGCAGATCAAATTTTGAGTGAATAGAATAATGAAGTGATTTAAATTTTAACAAAAAAGAGGAGTATTAATAAATTACTCCTCTTTTTTGTTTCTATATTTTAGATATTTGTAACATGACTCTGCTTCAAAAAATAATCTATATTTATTTAAACAACTTAGCGAAAATAACTTTTTGGGTATTTTTTCGAAGAATAACAATATTGAATAAAGAACATATCCCTAAAAACACACCTACACTATTAGCTCCCAACCACCCCAACACTATGGTAGATCCCATTTTAATGGCAAGGATTTCACCATCTTGGATTCATTTTTTAGCAAATTATGGCTTATTTAAAAAGCCATTGACTAAGTTTTTAATGACAAAAATATTTTTCTCCATCCCTGTCAAGCGTCCAAAAGATGTTGCACCTGGAGAAATGATTAATAACCTTACCACCATAAAATTATGTAGTCAGGTTCTAGCTAAAAAGGGAACAATCTTTATGGGGCCTGAAGCAACAAGTTATACTTATAGAAGAATTAGACCCTTAAAAGATGGTATTGCTCGAATTGCATTAACAGCAGCTAAAAGAGGTAAATTTTCTTCTGGTTTAGTCATTATTCCTTTTGGCACCAATTATAGTTCACCTACTCATTTTAGATCAGAAATCATCATGAATATTGGCGAACCTATTCAAGTAGACTCATTTAAAGATTTATATAAAAAGAATAAAACTGAAGCGGCTCAAGCCATAATGGATACTTTAAGGACTAGATTAGAAAACTTGTCTGTCCATACTGAAGATGAAATTGAAAATCAATTATTGATTTGGTGTGAAACAATCGCTAAAACTGAAAAAAAATATAATTCATTTTCTTCCAAATTAGAATATGATTTAAACACAATACCCATTTTACAAGAATTACGTGTTAATAATCCATTGGAGTTTGAATCACTTTGGAGATTATGTTATTCTTATTTTTCACCATTAAAACAAGAAAATATTACTGATGAAATTTTCTTTCGGTATCAGGAAAAAAATAAATCTTCATTTCATTTATTATTCATTATTGGATTTATCCTTTTTACGCCTATCTATTTGATTGGTTGTCTCTTAAATTTTATATGGTTTTTTCCTAAATTCATTTTTGATCAATTGAATTTATATGAAGGGTATACCTCTATGGTAAAAATATTAACTGGACTTATCTTTATACCTATTTTTTATGCTATCATTTTTTCCATCATAGGATTCTCCTTTGGATTAAAATGGTTATTCATCTATATTTTAATCACATTTCTTACTGGATTAGCCATTTTGCCATATCATGATTTTATTGAACTTTGGAAAATGAAATTAAAAGCTACAGTCATAAAAGATAAAGAGAAATTATTAACATTAAGGAATCAAATACTAAATAGTTTTCAAGAGCAAAATTTGATTTAAACGATCGAACATTTATTCAACATTACTGTTAATGCCTTATTGACTTTCTAGGGAAATTACAATTAAAACAGTATTATTATTAATAGTCTGATTTCTTATACTAATTTTACAATGTAAATAAGGTATCAATATGAGTCGAAAGACAGAACAAAATATAATTTCAATGCCATTTACTGACGATCCAACGGCTTCTTCTAGAAAAAAAGATCATATCGATTTGGCATTCAAATCACAGATCGAACACGTTTTATTAGATGATCGTTTTTATTATGAGCCTATGCTAGCTGCTCATCCTAAAAGCGGTAGTTTAGAAAAGTTTTCATTTCTAAACAAAACCATGAAAACTCCACTTTGGGTATCTAGTATGACAGGCGGAACACTCATCGCCAATACAATCAACCATAATCTCGCTAAGATCTGTAAGGAGTTTGGAATGGGAATGGGCTTAGGTTCTTGTAGGCAATTGCTAAGAAGTGATGAATATCTTAAAGATTTTGATGTAAGAAGTCAGATCGGAGAGCAAGCTCCATTGTATGCGAATTTAGGCATTGCACAATTAGAGCAATTATTAGATAATAATGAGACATACCTTATTGATCGTTTACTTGAAAAATTAAGAGCAGATGGATTAATCGTTCATGTAAACCCTTTTCAAGAGTGGCTACAACCCGAAGGTGATCGTTTTAAATATGCTCCAATTGAAACTATTACTCGTTTATTAGAACAAGCACAATACCCGATCATTGTAAAAGAAGTAGGGCAAGGATTTGGTTATCAGAGTATCAAAGCCTTATTGCAAATGCCCATTGCAGCGATTGATTTTGCAGCAAATGGAGGAACCAACTTCGCCAAACTAGAACTTTTGCGAAGTGAGCCTATTAAACAAGAAATTTATGGTCAATTAGCAAACGTTGGCCATTCTGCCGATGAAATGGTTACCTTAACAAATACGATCATTGAAGAATTGGGTGACGATTTAAAGTGTAAGCAGGTTATTATTTCTGGAGGGATCAAATCCTATTTAGATGGTTTTTATTTAATTAATAAATTGAAAACTCCATGTATTTATGGTCAAGCTTCTAGTTTTTTAAAACATGCAATGGGCGATTACGAAACATTATATAACTATGTAGATTCACAAATACAAGGGTTAGAATTAGCTCAAGCATTTTTGAAAATCAAATCATAGATTTAATATCAAAATTGAGTATAATTTGCTTATTATTGATTAAGAATAATATTGCTAATTATTCAAACGAGGGAAAAGGGCGTTGATTCGTCTAGTTAAAAACTTAAAATAGCTCTTCATGGAGCAAAAAAGACAAAAATCAGTAAAGGGTTTTTCAAAACTTTCCAAAGAAGATAAAATCAATTGGATTGCTAATAATTTCTTTCAAAATCCAACATTAGTTCAAAAAGAACTCATGAGCTTTTGGCATCCTAATGCTAAACAGCAAAAAATTTTAGATGGCTTTAGTGAAAACACCTTAAGTAATTTTGTAATGCCTTATGGGGTTGCGCCTAACTTTTTAATTAACGGACACACCTACTGTGTTCCCATGGTTATTGAAGAAAGTTCTGTAGTAGCTGCAGCATCAAGTGCTGCAAAATTTTGGTCCACACGAGGTGGTTTTAAAACCGAAATAATAGGCACAACAAAAATTGGTCAAGTTCATTTTTCTTGGGAAGGAAATTACGAAACTTTAAAAGCCGTTTTTCCAAAATTAAAAGAAAAACTTATTGAAGATACGCTGCATATTACAGCGAATATGAGAAAAAGAGGTGGAGGAATTCTAGATATAGAATTACTCAACATGACCCATCTTGAACCCAATTATTATCAATTAAAAGCTTCATTTGAAACTTGTGATAGTATGGGAGCTAACTTCATAAACTCCAATTTAGAACTTTTTGGAAAAACATTAACTCACTTTTTCCAAAACTCATCTCTATTTAAAGGTAAGGAGCAAGAGGTAAATGTCATCATGGCCATTTTATCTAATTATACCCCTGATTGCTTAGTTCGTGCTACTGTAGAATGTCCAATTGAACAATTGGGCAACTTTGAAGGGATGGATTCAAAAATGTTTGCTCGTAAATTTAATACTGCTGTAAATATTGCCAGAATTGACCCTTATAGAGCAACGACGCATAACAAGGGTATTTTTAATGGAATAGATGCTGTAGTTCTTGCAACGGCTAATGATTTTAGAGCTATTGAATCTTGTGGACATGCTTATGCAAGCAGAGATGGTCAATATCGGAGTTTGAGTCAATGTTTAGTTGAACATGGTGTTTTCAAATTTTGGATTGATATCCCTTTAGCTGTTGGAACTGTTGGAGGCTTAACTCGTTTACACCCAATGGCGAATCGCTCTTTAGAATTATTGGGTAACCCAAGTGCTACAGAATTGATGAGTATCATGGCATCTGTTGGCTTAGCTCAAAATTTTGCAGCATTAAAATCATTAGTCACTACTGGTATTCAAAAAGGACATATGAAAATGCATTTATTGAATATTTTAAATCATATGGAAGCGAGTGAAGCAGAAACAAAACAAGCTGTTATCTTTTTTGAAAAAGAAGCAGTCTCATTTTCTTCTGTACGAGATTATATTGCAACGTTAAGAAATAACAATCAAATTTCAACCTTAAAAAATTAAACACTATTAAAAAATTTAGAGGGAACGGCAAACTTCTTATTTCTGGAGAATATTTTGTTTTGGATGGTGCATTGGCTTTCGCTTTCCCTACTCATTTTGGTCAAGATTTAATCATTCAAAAAGGGGATCATCGTGGGTTAGTCTGGAAAAGTTATAACCATAAAGGTGATCTTTGGTTTGAAGGATTATTTGATATTCCAACAGGACAATATAATGAGGGGACGGATGAGGATGTTGGTCATCGCTTGGAACAAATGTTTAAATATATTTCATCTCAAAAGAATAATTTTTTAAAAAATAAAGATGGAATTATAATAGAAACGCATTTAGATTTCCCCAATAATTGGGGATTAGGTAGTAGCTCTACTCTGATACATTGTCTAGCACAATGGGCAGATGTTAATTCTTTCCAATTATTAAAACATACCATGGGAGGTTCTGGATATGATATTGCTTGTGCTGGCAGTGATTCTCCTATATTATATCAAATCCAAAATAATGCGCCAATTGTTAAATCAATTGATTTTAATCCACCATTTAAAGATCATTTATTTTTTATTTACCTCGAAGAAAAACAAAACAGTCGAACAGGAATTAAATATTACAGACAACAAACCCAAGACAAATTAAATAGCCAAATCATAAACAACATTTCTATTATTACACAAAGAATGTTAAATACAACTTCCCTAAATGAATTTCAACATTTAGTAAAACAACATGAACATTTAATTTCTTCTCATTTAAATTTACCAAAAGTTAAAGAAGAACGTTTCTCAGATTTCTGGGGAGAAATTAAATCGCTCGGTGCTTGGGGAGGAGATTTTATTTTAGCAACTAGCTCAAAAACGTACATTGAAACCAAGGAATATTTTTCCGAAAAAGGATACCATACTTTCTTTAGTTTTGATGAGATTATTTATAGCTATTAAAAACAACATTATGAAACAATTGATTGTATTAGTACTTTTTTTAGTGAATTCTTTTTTCCTTTTTTCTCAAAAAAACTTAAATCAAAAAGGATATATCATAGATTTAAATGGCGAGAAAACAGAAGGAATATTCGATATACAAGAATGGCATACTACACCTGACTTTATTGTATTTAACGGCAAAAAGAAATACCCTAAAGATATTAAAAGCTTTGCTGTTTTTATTGACGATCAAATTACTGAAGAATATTCTACTAAGTTTGTAGAATTAGAAACCTCTCCTTTTTTAATAAATAATTTGAACTGTGAAAACTCTTTTAAATTAGTTCAAAAGAATTTATTTCTTAAAAAATTAATCGGAGGTTCACGACCATTATACGGGTACTACAAAAATGATAGAGCTCATTTTTTCGTAGAAAAAGAAAATAAAACAACAAGTCTTCTCTATAAAAGATTTCATGATTGTGAAAAACCTGGAAAGTATCTCATCACTAGATATACTTTCAGAAATCAATTAACATCATTACTTGACGACTGTAAAGACATTCCAAAAAGCAAATTCAAATCTATCACCTACTCTACTAAGGATTTAGTAAAAATAATAGAAAAATACTATAGCTGCAAAGGAGAAAACACCAAGAAAAAAGATACAAATAGCTTAATAGATAGAAGGCACAAAATCAATGCATCAATTGGTTCTGGATTTACAACTGCTAGTTACACTTTAGACAACTATCTAGGAAGTATTAAATACAAAGCAAGTCTAACATTTAGTGCTAAAATTTCTTATGAATTTTTCGTCAAAAGAAGTAATGCTGGATTTTCTTTTTCTCCATATTTAACCTATCGCCAATCAAAAATAGAATCAAAACCTAGAGAAATATTCCAAAGCCAAATTCATGAATTAAAATTACTTGGCATAGGTCTCCAAGCTAAGAAATATATTAAAAAAGCACCAGCTTTTGCTGCTACAATCGGATTAGATTATACGAAAAATTTAAAAAAGAAAAGTTTTTATTACGCTGATTCGGCTGGATTAGTTACAAGTAGTCTTTACCCTGATTTCATGGACAATGCTTTCTTAACTAGTAATATTGGATTAACATATCATTTTAATAATTTCTTTGTGCAAGGAGAATACTCATTTGGCATGAATATTTTAGAATTACCCGAAACTCTTGCATTAGTTCTTCATCAATTTAATATAAGAGTTGGCTATACCATTCTCGACACCAAAAAGAAAAAATAAAAATGCCTAAATACCTTACAGGTAAAATATTAAAAATAGAAAATCAATCTCCAACAACAAAACGTTTTTGGGTAGAAGTTGTCGGTGTAGATATAGTAGAATTTAAGGCCGGACAATTCGTTACCATGGAATTACCCATTCATGAAAAACGATTAAAAAGAATGCGGAGTTATTCTATTGCAAATGCTCCGAGCAATAGCAATATTTTAGAATTCAGTATTGTTTATTTAGAGAAGGGATTAGCCTCCAATTATTTATTTCATGAAGCAAAAATTGGAACTGAATTAAAATTTAAACACCCTGCTGGTGTTTTTACTTTACCGAAAGAAATAAACAAAGATTTAATTTTTATTTGCACAGGTACAGGTGTTGCTCCCTTTAGAAGTATGATACAGGATATTTATACCAACAACATACCACATAAAAATTTACATTTAATATTTGGAACTCGAAAAAAAGAAGGTATCTTATTTAAAGATGAATTTAAAAAAATAGAAAAAGAATATTCAGAATTTAAATATAGTATTGCATTATCACAAGAAAAGGAATGGGATGGACATATAGGATATGTCCATCCTATTTTTGAAGAAGAATATAGTAGTGTAACGGCGGATAGAATTTTCTATCTTTGTGGCTGGAGTATAATGATTGATGAAGCGGTAGAACGATTAAAAAAATTAGGTTATCCTGAATCACAGATTCGATTTGAATTATATGGTTAATTCAATATTTCTTTAAAATGGCTGAAAGAAAAAAACTACATAAAAGTACTTTGTCTGAAACTGAGTTTTGGGAAAAAATTTCTTTTTTAATTGAAGAACAATCTAGCGGAAAACTAAAAGGTCATGTTAAAAAATTTAATCCGCACCGGAATGAAAAAATATTTGGAAGAATAGAAGAAAACAAATTTTGGATCTGGAAACACGGATTATTTTCAGGAGGAATTTTTTATCCTATTTTTTATGGCGAATTATTAGATCGTAAAAATGGATTAACCATTCAAATGAATTCGAAGCCCAATTCACTTGGCGGACTTTTTTTTATTTTCTTATCTTTTATTTTAGTGATTGGAATTATCGTTTGGCTTTTATGTATTCAAGAATACGATTCTACTCGTCAAAAAATATTATATTTATTTATCGCTATTTTAATCTTCTTGATTTTTCAGGCAGCACCTAATTTTACATATACTATTTCTAAAAGGAATTTCAGAACATTTCTAGAAAAAGAATTAAAAATGAAACGGATTAATTAAAAAGTGATTTAAATTAATCATTATTAAAATGTACCCAACCCTGAGCTTTTAATGGATGAATATTCCCCCCTTTAGTGTGTAATTTAATCCCTTCAGATTTCTCCACAATTTCTCCACAGATATAAATATCTGGCATGTATTTTACTTTCTCAATATCTGCAGGATCTATTGTAAATAATAATTCATAATCTTCACCACCACTCAATGCACAAGTAATCGGATCCAATTTAAAGTCAATTGCTTGTTGTTCTACATCAGGGCGTATAGGAACTCCTCCTTCATTTAATATTGCACCAACATTAGACGATTTACAAATATGAAATAATTCAGAAGATAAACCGTCTGATATATCAATCATAGCAGTAGGAACTAAATTCGCTTTGGGGAAATATTGTAAAATCATATCTTTCCGTGCTTCAGGTTTTAATTGTCTACCGATGATATAATCATTTTTTCCTAGATCAGGTTGAACTTCTGGATTAGAAAGAAAAATTTGTTTTTCTCTTTCTAAAATTTGTAAACCTAAATAAGCTGCTCCTAAATTACCTGTTACACATAAAATATCGCCATTTTTTGCGCCATTTCTGTAAGTCAATTTATCCTTTTCTCCTTCACCAATTGCTGTAATACTAATAAATAAACCTTTTAAAGATGAAGTGGTATCTCCACCGACTAAATCAACATTATAATAATCACAGGCTGCTTTCACCCCTTCATAAAATTCATCTAAAGCTTCAACAGAAAATCGATTCGAAAATGCAATAGAAACCGTAATTTGTTTCGGAACAGCATTCATAGAATAAATATCAGAAAGATTGACCACTACAGATTTATAACCCAAATGCTTTAGAGGAGAATACATTAAATCGAAATGAATGCCTTCTGACAAAATATCTGTGGAAACCACCACCATTTTATTTCCATAATCTAAAACTGCGGCATCATCACCAATTCCTTTAAAAGATGAAGGATTTTTTATTTCGATCTTTTTCGTAAGATGATCAATTAATCCAAATTCTCCTAAATCATTTACATCTGTTCTTTTTGACATACTCTTTTCTTTCCTTCTTAATTAATGAATTGCATTTGCTCCCACAAAAGGATTATTTATTTTTTCAAAACCAATATTCGTTTCTTCCATGTGTCCTGAATAGACCAATGTGTCATCTGGTAATGTAAACAGTTTTTCTTTTATATTTTTCAACAAGGTTTCATGATTTCCTCCAGGTAAATCCGTCCGACCAATACTCATTTTAAAAAGAGTATCCCCTGCGATAAGAAAACTTTCTTTTTCACAATAAAAACAAAGATGAGCAGGAGAATGACCTGGCACAAAAATAGAAGACAAACTTGTTTGACCAAATTTAATGATATCTCCTTCTTCTATAAATTTCCCTGGATGCGGAGAAGGTTCTAAATTCAATCCATACATTCTTGCCGCTTGTGCAGAATAATTTAAAACGACCAACTCCCCTTCATGGCATTCTAAACTTAAATTGTATTTTTCAGCAACAAATTTATTCCCAAAGATATGATCCAAATGACAATGTGTATTCAATAATTTAACAGGTTTCAACTCATTTTCTTCTATAAAATCAACTAGTCTTTTTCGTTCTGATTCATCATAACATCCTGGATCAATGATTACACACTCTTTCGTTTCATCATATAAAACATAAGTGTTTTCTTGAAATGGACTGAACTCAAATTTTTTAACCTTTGTCATTCAAATAGCTTTTTCTCATTTATACAAGCGAAAAATCCTTTTTTCACGTTATATTCAATATATCCATTAGAAAATGGAAATTTTTAGAACTTTATTTAATGTGCAAAGTTAGATAATTAATTCTAGTTGAAAAGGAAACATCAAGCTCGTTTATAATGTATGGAATTCGTAAAGATTTCCTGGTTTAAGGTCTTAAAAGCACCCTGAACTTGATTTTCTTCAAAATAACCCTTAGAATAAGCCCTTCCAATGCAGCAAATGGGCTTTAAAAGTTATTATAGTAGTATAAAAATTCTTAGGAATGACCATAAGTTTTACCACTTCAAATCCATTCAATTGGGCAAAAATCTTCTTATGTATCTTACTTCTTGTAGGCATTCATTCCCTTGGTAAAACGCAAGCAACTCAAACAGAATTCGGTAAAAATAGAATTCAATTTCATAAGTTTAAATGGTTTGAATACAAAACAGACAATTTTAAAGTCTATTGGTATGGTGATGGAAGAAACATTGGAATTACCGCTGCACAATTTGCTGAATGGGATTACAAAGACATCCAAGAAATTCTTGAACACAGAATAAACCGAAAAATAGAAATTTTAGTCTTTACTGATTTAACCGATTTAAAGCAAAGTAATATTGGAAATGAAGAAACATTTGTCAATACGGGAGGACAAACCAAAATAGTAGAAAATAAAGTATTTGTTTATTTCAATGGAGATCATACCCATTTAAGAAGACAAATTAGAGAAGGGATTGCTTCTGTATACACGCGTAACATGATGTTTGGTAACAACATTCAAGAGGTCGTTCAAAATGCTGTACTTTTAAATCTTCCTGAATGGTTTTCTCAAGGTCTTATTGGATATGCTGGAGAAAAATGGAATTCTGAATTAGACAATGAACTTCGAGACATCTTTGCGTCAAAGAAATACGATTCTTTTGAAGAATTTGCTTTTAAAAACCCTAAACTAGCAGGTCATTCTTTGTGGTATTATATTGATAACAATTACGGACGCTCTACGGCTTCTAATTTAATTTATTTGACACGGATAAACCGTTCGGTTGATAGTGGATTCTTATACGTTCTAGGAACTCCTTTTGCAAGAGTTATAAAAAGTTGGGAAGATTATTTTAATGACCGATACTCTGGAGGAGTAGGCAACTCAGCATTACCATCTGATTCTTTAAAAATAAAAATTAAAAACAAAAGGAAATTACCAATTTCTAAAACCAAATTGAGCCCTGATGGAAAGCAATTAGCTTATGCTTTTAATGAAAAAGGTAAAATAAAAGTTTTTGTTCATGATTTAGAAACGGGAAAAAGAAAAATGGTTTTTAAAACTGGATTTAGAAATCATATTCAAGCTACAGATTACAATTATCCACTCCTTGCTTGGAAACCTAATAATCAGGAACTCGGTATTCTTTACGAAAAAAGAGATATCGCAAAGTTTATTCAATTTAATATTGAGACACAAGAAAAGGTAGAACAAGAATTTGCACCACAATATCAACGTGTGTACAGCATAGAATATATGAATGATAATGACTTGTTGATTTCTGGAGCAATTAAAGGTTTTTCTGACATTTTCATCTATCACATTAGTCAACGTTCTACTGATCGAATTACGAATGATTTTTATGATGATTTAGATCCAACATATACGACGCTAAATGGTAAAAAAGGAATCTTATTTTCTTCGAATAGAGGAGATGAATTAGCCTTGGGTCAACATAAGTTAGATTCCATATTGCCTATCGAAAATTTTGATATTTATTTCTATGATTTAGATGATAAAGAAGCAACTGAATACGCTAGAATTACCAATAGTCCTTATATCAATGAAACAAACCCTTTTACCCTTACTGATAATTATTATGGTTTCCTTTCTGATAAAAACGGAATCAAAAATCGGTTTACAGGAGAATTAGAACAATATATTGCTTGGCAAGAAAAAGTTGTTTTATTAAAGTCGGGTAATGAATTAATTTTCCCCCTAGATTCCATACCAGAAATGGAAGAAACTTTAATGGATTCTGTATTTATTCGAGACATCGTCAAATGGAGAGGAAAAAATCATTCTTCTTCCAATTATACCTATGGAATTTCTGAAAGCTACACTGCACCTCAGTCTGGTAGAATAGTAGAAAACATTAAATATAGAGGATTAAATGAAATCTATGTATATGATTATGATCCAAATCAAACATCTAATCTTTTAAATTCTGATTACCGACAACAAGTTCTTAAAGTTAAAGGTCAAGAAAAAAAGAAAAAAGAAGAGGAATTAAAAAAAGATGAAGAACCAAAACAAAAACCAGCAACTTGGGAATTTGATCCTGGTTTTGGTAATCAAGAAGAAAATACTGCTCCTGAAGTTGTGACTGATGAAGATGTAAAAAAAGAAGAAGAACACGATTATGTTTTCATTACGGATTATTTAGAATCAATGGACAAGCAATTGGAAGCTCCCAAAACTTCCACTCCTTCAAAACCAAAGGAAGAAGATGAAGGAGAAATTGATATAGATAATTATGAATTTGAAAATGATTTTGAACCCAATAAAAAAGATGCTGCAGTAATAGTTGAGGGAGATGACGGTAGAGTTACCTTACAAAGCCCTAATATTACTTATGCTAAAAAAGTCTACAAAACACCAGAAAAAAAAGTACATCGATTTAATGGAAACAATGTCATTACGCATCGTTTAAAATTTAAAGCAAACACCATCACCACTCAAATGGACAATAGTCTTTTATTTGGTGGTTTAGAACCTTATAACGGTTCTGAATTTGACCCTCAACCATTAATGCTCCCCTTACCATTGAATATTTCATTAAATAACAATTTCACATCTATGGGTATTTTTCTAAAAGGTAACATTCAAGATCTTTTTGAGGATTATTCTTTAGAAGGTGGGATAAGAATTCCGACTACATTTAATGGTTTAGAATATTATGTTACATTTAAAGATAAGAAAAAACGATTAGATAAATCATATTCTTATTATCGCAAAACACAAAATTTCACTTTTGATTCTCCTGGACTTGTGGTTCCTTATAAAGCGAAATCTATTTCGAATCTAGTTCAAACTGAATTAAAATATGCTATGGATATTTACAGTAGTTTAAGAGCCAAAATTACTGGTAGGAATGATAAATTTAAATTCGTAGCAAACGATAGAGCCTCTTTAGAAGTACCAGATAACAACAAACAAAGAGTAGGATTACGATTAGAATATGTTTTTGATAATTCAATTGATATTGATGTAAATTTAAAACATGGTACTCGTTTAAAAATTTACACTGAAGTGCAGAAAAGAATGGAGATCAATGTTGACGAAGGATTTGCATTTAATTTTAATAAAGGAGCGCTCTTTTTATCTGGAGCAGACATTAGACATTACCAACGTTTAGGTAAATATGCTGTCTTAGCTGCTAGAGTAGCAGGTGCTACATCTTATGGTTCGGAAAAAATGTTATTTGTATTAGGTGGAACTGACAATGAACTTTTCCCAGATACAAATCCTAATATCCCTTTACCTAGAGTAGGAGATGAATTTGCGTATCAAATTTACACATCACATTTAAGAGGCTTTAAAGCCAACATAAGAAATGGAAATTCTTTTGTAGTTGGAAATTTAGAATTGAGGATACCCTTATTA
>JAHDFV010000086.1 GCA_020627985.1 Saprospiraceae bacterium | reverse complement strand
GTAGCATCCGACTTTTAATCGGAGGGTCGTAGGTTCGAGTCCTACCACATCGACAAAATGGCTTAGTCGTCCAAAGGCAAGGATATCGGAATTTGACTCCGATGATATAGGTTCGAGTCCTATCTAAGCTTCTATTAAATTTAAAGCTCCTGTAGAGTAATCGGTTCAACTCGTCGCTCTTTCACAGCGGAGATTGCGGGTTCGAATCCCGTCAGGAGTACTACATGTTGCTGTCATCTAATGGCTTAGGATATTTGGGCTTTCAACCTGAAGATGTGGGTTCGAATCCCATCAGCAATACTAAAAATCCTTTGGATTAATTACCAAAGGATTTTTATTTTATTGGCATCATTAAGATCGAAGCAGATTCTTATGCTTTACTTTTTGGATTTTCGTCCAATCTTCAGAATTCCGATCATCGTCATTAGGGATTTCTTCAGGGAATTTTCTAAATTTATACGAAAGCATTCTTGCTTTTCTCGCCCATTCTGAATGAGCCCTCATGTAATTCAATGAATTGTAATCATAAATTGATTTTGCTGGTATATAACCTAATGTTTTAGGCATATTTTTTAATGAAAATCCTGTTCTTGTACTCTCTTCCCAATTTAATGTTTTTTCAATTTCAATAACAGCTAAATCATGCCAAGGGTATATTTCTTCTGGCCAAGTCACCATATTATTAAAGATTTCTGGGTCTTCATCATCTTGTGCAAAACGAGTTTGGATTTCTAATTTGTATTTAACTTCTTGATTTTTTACTCTTTGAATATATTCTTCTTTTAAATAATTTCGTCCTCTTGATTCATGAGATAAAACTCTTTGGTTGCAAATATTTCTTTCACATAAATGTTCTGCTATACCTGATTCTTTAATATCATCAAAAGGTCTTATTCTATATTTTGCATATCTTTTGATTTTATCCGTGCCAACAAATTGAAAAGGCGTTTTGGCATAATATCTTAAATCATGGAATGAATCTGGATTTCTTCTTAAGGCTAGGATTGCTCCTTTTAATCCCTCTGGATAATTTTTATAATAATTTGTATATTCTATTCCATATTTTTCCTTTCTCATAGACGCAAATTTGAAAAAACTCCAAGCTGACCAAAAAAGACTGATCTCCCCCGTGTTCATTTCTAAATCGAAAGGACTTTTAAATTTTTCTTTAGAAAACTTAATTGACATACTCCTAATACAGTTCATTGCATCATCTAAAAAAGTAGCAGAAGCATGTCTTATTCTTACATCAAAAATACGCCCAGGTGCAAAAAATTCATGAGCGGGAAAATTTTGATCATTTACTATTTTTACTTTTCCTATCGCTCCAATTCCATTATCATGGGACATTCTTTTTCTTTTTCTACTTAGGGTTATCATTATGATGAAAGTAAAAAAATTGCAAAATATCCAAAGGTATATTTTTGACCATAGGTCTTTTACACTTTTTAATATTAAACTCATAAAACTTCGTTTTAAATTTGGCTTATAGAGAAGTGATTTAAATATTTGTTCGGGATTCTATACATTCCACATCTACATTTAATTTAGCAAATTCTTCTTTTTTAGCTAAAAGGAGTTCACTAAAACGAGGGTGAATATCATGCCCTTCATTCCTAGTAATAAATCCATATTCTGTTCTTGATAGTAGATTGCTAAACCACATCATTTGAGTAGAGCGTGTTAAGTCTGGAAAAATTGAATGATCGCTTTCTGGTTGAAAAATACCTTCTTTTTTCTCTCCATAACGTAAGCCGAGGTTACAGTATAAAACTTCTCCTATATCTTCGTATTGATGTTCGTTTACATAAGTGTGTAAAAATGTAGCTGTCATTATAGCATATTTGCACATGTCTTTTAGGCTTTCCATTTCTCCATCTTCAGGCTTTGAAGGATTTTTTGTTATTGGTGAGATACATCTAATTTTTCCATTATATTTTTCTCTAGGCAGACTTAAATCAAAACAAGATCTTTCATGATTGTATGCTATTCTTTTTTCATTTAATTCTCTTTCATTTTCACACCATTTACTTTTATCTTTTTCTGATAAAAATAAAGGGACACTGTTCCTGACGAGATCATTGCTCATACAATATATTTCATACCAATGTTTTTCAATTTCAGCTTTGTTTTCATTAAAAAAGAATGTTACGAATTCATCTACTATATCCCAAAATAAATTTGATGCTATAGCAAACGTGTGTTGATCACTTATCGGTTTCATGGGTTTCCAATTTTTCCAATCGTGAACGCCTAATGCATCTTTTGATCTTTCAATGATTCCATCAACAGTAAGAGCAGATGCACTTGGAATGTATCCTCCATTCCCTATTAAATTTGTATCTGCAGTATGATTAATTAAAGCTACTTCTTTGAGATGTGGAATTAATAATTGAGCGATAGGATTTAATCTTACATTTCTTCTTACTGCAATTGAATATTGTTCTGTATTTAAATGTGTTCCTGCAAAATGATCGTCTACTTCAGATGAAAGGGCACTCGTGACTCTCATTATTCTTTTAGCTTGTTCCCATTTTTCACCATCTTCAGGCGTAAATGTTTTTTCTTGAAAAGGGTTTTTATCTATTGCATTTGTTTGCCCAATTATTTTTATTTTAATCGGTATTGGCAATCCATTTTCTGCAATAATAAATTGACCATATGTTGTAGGAAATGCATATTGTCCATTTACTTCATAATCACAAGATCCAAATATTCTTACCCAATATTTTTCTGGTTCATTAGAGTCGGGGATAAATGTAGCACAGCTCATACCATTCATCATTCTTCGGCCAAACCAATAATCACAGCGAGTAGAATATGGAATTTTTTCTTCCATTGCCACTGTTAAATTTTTTGGATAATCTGCTTGGATACTTTGTATAGAAATTTTTTCTGGTTCTGCTTTTATCTTTATTAAATGTTTGTCTTTAATTAATTCTATTTGTACAAATTGTTCAGCAATAGCTTGGTTTCTTCCTTCAGAATAATATTCTGGTGCGTCTTGGTTATGATCTTTAATTACGACTCTAGGAATTGGAACATCCTTTCTATACTCCCAATAGAACAATTGAATTGTACCTAAATTATAACCCAATCCCGTTAAATCTGATTTTCTTATTTTAAAACTACCAAAAACAGATACTTTTTCTCTTGGATTACCTGTATTGGGATCAAAAAAAATATGTTCTGTTTGGTGAACTTCAAAATGAAAACTACGGTACTTGATTTTTTTTGATTCATAAAAATCAAACTTCATCATTATCTTACCATTTTTATCTGTTAGCCCTTTTGCCATTTTTCGCCATTGCCCCAACCAGGTTCTTGCCCATAATTCTATTTCCATATTATGGATGGCTGCTGTTCTATTTTCTTTTTTAGAAAAGGTAAGTTTACCTGTAATGTATGTATCTTTTTTCGTCCCGTAGATTAGATCTTTTCTAGGATAAATTTTCCTGATTATTTTTTTATAACTATTTTTAATCCATGTATAGAGATCAATAAAAAAATCCATAATACCTACAGAAAACTTAGATAAGTTACCTTTATGTAAGGTTATACTATTCAGATTTCTTAATCTAGCTGAAAAGACTTTCGCTTTTTTTGGATAAATTATTTTAGTTTCTGCATAAGCACGCTTATATAAATCGTCAATGTCTTTTTGGGTTTTACCAGGGGGATAAATCGGCATTGTAAATTATTTTGATTGTTTTACATTTTGTTTTTCTGTTGTTTTCGAATTATTTATTTAGAAATATACATATTTAATTCTTCAAGTTTATATTATTAATCAATAGATTTAAATGACACTATAAACATAGACCCTTCCCCTAAATTACTTATTACATTTATTTTACCATTATTTAATTCTACCATTTCATGTACTAAATGCAAACCTAATCCTGTTCCTTTTTCTCCTGTTGTACCTTCAGTTGTTTTATTTTTTTGCAAAGAAAAAATATCGTTTAGTTTTTTTGATGGAATACCAACACCATTATCGCTAATTTGAATATCTATTCCGAAATTAGTTTTCTTAGTTGTAATTTGAATTTCACCACCTTTGGGTGTGAATTTAATTCCATTGTCTACTAGATTTCTAATGATTGTTAAAAGAGAATTTCTATCTGCAAAAATTTTTGTCTCAGGCATTATTTCATGTTTCAATTCGATTCCCTTGTCATCTGCTAATCTATTTAGCGTCATATAAATTTCCTCAACAACCTGAATTAATTCTATTTTTTCAAGTTTATAAGGAAGTGCATTTTTTTGAGTTAATGCCCAGTTTAATAAATTATCTGTAAGCGCATTTAATCCAAGAGCGTCTCTTTCAATTCCTTCACCTAGTTGCTTTAATGTTATATAATCTTCTTTTTTTAATAAGTAATTAATTTTACGAGCTATTCCTCTAAAAGCAATAACAGGTTTTCTCAAATCATGTCCAATGATTCCAA
Source organism: Saprospiraceae bacterium (assembly GCA_020627985.1). Taxonomy (GTDB): domain Bacteria; phylum Bacteroidota; class Bacteroidia; order Chitinophagales; family Saprospiraceae; genus JAHDCE01. The sequence continues at coordinate 8,870 of JAHDFV010000086.1, read as the reverse complement.
AAATTCTGTCTTTCGTAAAATTTAGTTTTTCGAGTTCTTTTTTCTGTCCAGAAATATTTAATAATAGTTCTTCAGTTTTCTTTTTCTCTTGTTCTAAATCATACGTTCTTTCATTTACTTTTTGTTCTAAATTTTCATAGAGCATTGCATTATTTAGAGAAACAGCAATTTGCCCAGACAGTACCGACAACAATTCAATTCTTTCTTGAGTAAAAGCATTTGTTATTAAATTATTTTCTAAATATAAAACACCATTTAATTCTCCTCGATTAATAATTGGTAGACACAAAACAGATTGAACATTATTATTTTTCCAATACAAATCATTTGAACTTTGTGGATCGTTTTGAGCATCTTCAATTACTGAACTTTTCTTCGTTCTTATAACAAATGAAATTACACTTTCAGGTATTAAACCACTTCCTTGATATTTTTTATTTTGTAAAACATCAACATCTATAGCGTTATTAGAAATAGCCTGAATTAAAAAATTATTATTTTCATTTAAAAGTAATACTCCTTTATTAGCGCCTGCATTTTCCATTACAATTTTCAGCAAAGTTTTGAGAAGTTTTTCTAAAACAATTTCACTTGAAATAATAGAAGAAGATTTAAGTATCGTATTAATATCTAATATTGATGAATTATTAGAAGATATGGATTCACTAAGGGATTCATTTATATTTTTGGCACTTAATCTATTTTTCTTTAAACTTAAAATATGTTCTGGGAAAAAGTTTTCCAATTGTTTTGTCTTGCCTTTTGCGCCCCATTCTCTATATGATGAATAAGATTCTTTTATATATTTCTCTGAACGTTTTCTTTCATTCTGTTTTAGAAAATAATTTCCTGCTATTTCTTGTGCTATTGCTGCTTCATGAATAAAATCATATTTAATCGCTCCTTGAATTCCTTCATCCAAATAATCATTTATAAGGTCTTTTTTATTTAGAACCATCATTTTTTTAGCATAAATAATATCATATTTATGTTTGAAATTTTCAGGAGCATCTTTTGCCCATTTTTTCATTTGCCGTAAAGTTTTATTTACACGTCTCATAAATTTACGCTTCTCTTTACCCTTTACAGTTGGGTAAAGTTCAAGCATCGTTAATGCTTCATAAAAATGATGATTAGGAATTTCAAATTTAGCTAGTACCGCCTCTAATAGTTTTCTTGCTTCTTCCGAATGGTATAAAGCATTTTTAAAATCTTGAAAAATATAGCAAAGAATTAATTTATTAAAATGAATAAAAAACTGACCTGTTTTATCATTTCGTTCTTGATTTTGTGCAATCATTTTTTCTTCATCAAAGGCTCCTCCAGTCAATATTAATGGATCTTTGGATTCACCTAAAAGATTTAACATCCCTTGCCTATATACTTCATTATAATTAAAGTTAGTTTCTTGTTTAAAGCGATCAAAATTTTGGCTATACGCTTTGGATTCTTTTTCTACACCTTCTAAGCGTTTCCCACTTAAAAAAGCATGAATGCAATAAATATTTGTATTTACACAAGCAAATTCAATTGCGCCTGTTTCCATACCTATGTGATATGATTCTTGTAAAGGTTTAAGTGTTTCATCAATATGTTCATTCCAATTAATAATTAAACAATAAATTGGAGTATAAATTTGTGTTTTCCATTCTTTAGCATTTAATTTATCTAAAAGAATAAGTCCTAATTTTGCAAATTCATACCCCGATTTCATAGAACCTAAAACGCCACATAAAATAACTCCATAGGTAGAAAAACCAAAAGAAGAAACTGCAGTATTTCCATATTTTAAAGAAAGGTGTACCATTCTAAAAACTAATAATGGAAATAAAGTTGGTGTTGCCCAATAACTAGAAGAAGCGATGTCTGCCATTATTCTCATCGCTGCTATTTTATTTTCATTTTCCATCAGCGGTAAACTCTGAAGGATCTCATTATCTTTACCCCACAATTTGAATTTGGTTTTAGCCAAATCCTTCATAACATGAGGAAGTTTAGGATTTTTTGGAAATTTTTCTCCTAGTTGTTCTAATAATTCTAAACCTGTATTAATAGCATCAATTAATTTATTTTCTGCTTTAAAAGCTAATATTTTAATTTCATAAGATTTTACTTTATCTAATAGATTAGTAGAGTGCTTTAATACTTGGGAAATTTTATTTTCCATTTGAATAAAATCTCCATTTAAATAAGCTGTTTCTGCGGCTAATTCATATAAGCCTAAAGTAGTTTTATATTCTTTCTCCCAGGGGTTTTTAGGTAATAAATTAATTCCCGACTCTAAATACGAAAGTGATACATTAAAAGCCGATGCCTCTTTAGCTTTAATTCCTGCTTTTAAATTTAATTTACATAAGGATAATTTTTCATGATCATTCTCTATTAAATTTATTCCTGAATTTAAATGATTTGTTATATCAAAAAGGTATTTTTCATTTTTTTCAATATCCTCTCTTTCTAATAATAAACGACCGATTCTCAAGTGCATCTCATCTCTCTCACCTTCTGGAATTAAAGAATAAACTGCTTGTTGAATTCTATCATGTGCAAATTTATAATCTTGCTCCATCGGCAAAATCATTCCTTCAAATAAAGCCGATTTAATATCATTATTTGCATCATTTCCTGTTTCATTATTATGAATTAAAGAAAGAATATCAAGTGAGAATGAGCTACCCATACCAGCAGCTATTTTAAGTGCATCAAGAGATTTTTTTGACAATCTTTTTGCTTTATCTGCAATAAGTTCTACTACATTTTCTGTAATATTTTTTTTCTCTATTTCTTCTAGTGAATAATTCCATACATTTGTTTCATAATTAAAAAACAATAATTCGTCTTCATATAAAGATTCAAGAAATTGACTGGCAAAAAAAGCATTCCCTTGAGTTTTTTTATGAACTAAATTTGCTAAATCATTACAATCAGATATTTCTTTTCCTATTGCATCTGCTAATAAATGATTTATATTTTCAAAGGAAAGATTACCAATTTTTATATCAGTTATTTTAGCACCAGCTTGTTTCATTCCTTTTACCGTAATCATAAAAGGATGTGATGCATCTACTTCATTGTCTCTATACGCCCCTATACATAAAAGATATTTATTTTCTGGATCCGTTATTAAAGTTTCTAAAAGATTTAAAGAAGATGAATCTGCCCATTGCAAATCATCTATAAACAAAACTATTGGATGTTCTTTTGTAGATAAAACTGAAACAAATTTTCGGAATACATAGTTAAATCTATTTCTCGATTCTGCACCGCCCAATTCTGGTAATTCCTTTTGTTTACCAATTATTAATTCTAAAGATGGAAGTACATCTGTCAATACTTTTCCTTCTTCTCCTATAACTGAAATTAAATTATTTTTTATTTTTTCTAAATTAGATTTATTCTCTCCCAGTAAAATATTAATAAAAGAATTAAAGGCTTGAAAGATTGCATAATAAGGGACTGTCATTTGATACTGATCGAATTTCCCTTCTATGAAATATCCTTTTTTTTCTGTTACTGGTTTATGTATTTCTCGAACAAGAACAGATTTCCCTGTCCCCGAATATCCACTAATTAAAATTAATTTTAAATTACCTTCGGAAACTTCTTCAAATTGATTTAATATTATAGATAATTCTTCTTCTCTACCATATAATTTTTGAGGTAGAGAAAATTTTCCTGAAAAATCTTTTGTTTGCAGATCAAATTCTTGGATAAAATCGTTTTGTTTATATTTTTCTAAACAAATTTCTAAATCGTGTTGTAATCCTATTGCTGATTGGTATCTATCTTCTGCTTTTTTTGCCAATAATAATTGAATGATATCAGAAATTGGTTTAGGAACATTTTTATTCCTTTCAATTACGGGTTGCGGTATAATAGCTATGTGGCTGTGTACCATTTCTAAAGCATCTTTAGCATTAAATGGAAGTTCACCCACTAACATTTCATAAAATGTTATTCCTAGAGAATAGAGGTCTGTCCGATAATCTATTCTTCTATTCATTCTCCCTGTTTGTTCTGGAGATATATAAGAAAGTGTACCTGATAATTGTTCAGGATTTCCTAAATGTTGTTCTTTTAAATTTATTTTAGTTGCAATATCAAAACTGATAATTTTTGTTTCTTTGGAGGATGGATTTATTATTAAATTGTTTGGGTTAATATCTTTATGGATAACACCTCCTTTATGTAACTCTCCAACTGCAAGACTTACATTTATAGCTATTCGTAAAAAATCAAGGATATTATTTTGACGACCACCAAAAGTTTTCTTTAAACTCTCTCCTTCTATCCAATCAAAATAAATACAATGCTTACCCTCATATTTCCCTTTCTTCAAGGGTTTTCTAATACAATTTAAATTTATATCCTTTGTGATATCAAATTCATTATAAAACTGTGTGATATCTAATGGAGAAGGGAATTCATAATTCAATACTTTAAGGAGAACCGTTTTACCCCATTCATTTTCATCCAATTTATAAAGTTTGTTTTTATTATTTTCAAAAATAAGTTCAACTGCCATTTATAAAATATTTAGATGAGAGATCTCTAGTTTAGTATAAAATAGTTTTTAAAAGTGCTGGGTAATGTATCATATGTCAAAACATTTCTATATCTCCTATTTTTATAGGTCTTAAACTCCTTTTAAATATAGTAATGTTTATAACACTTAATGAAATTTATTATCCCTAATTCTTATATCAATCTTTCAAAGTAACCATAGATAAATATCATATTTTACAAAATTGTGTGAGTGGTAGGATTTAGGTTGTGAATGGTTGGATATCTATTGCGAATTGTTTTTCTTTATCATTAAGATTCCAAATCTCCAAAAAAAAGAGGACTTCAAATGAAGTCCTCTAAATAAATTCAACAAATTTGGTTTTGGGTAATACAGGGTCTAAAAAAAGTTGAATTCTAAATCTATTTTTCTGCTTTAATGAATCTTTGAGTTTGTAAATCTATTCCATTATCTATTACTAAAAAATAAGTTCCCGTTGCAAACTGAGATACATCAATATTACTATTTTCTGAACCTTTAGAAGTATATAATATGTTTCCTGAAACATTCATTACTCTGATATTTAACTCCGAATTAACTGTACCTTTAAAATCAATGGTTAAATAATCTACTGTTGGATTTGGAAAAATGGTAACTTCTGCTAATTCTGTTTCTGATGCCGTTTCCACTCTTACACCTACTGTTTCTGAATATTCAAATGTTACATCTAAATCCACCATTCTAAGACGATAGTAATTATTTCCTTTGCTTGGTCTCTCATCATTGAATACATAATAGTTCATTTCTACGCTATTCCCATTTGATTTTACTTCTCCTATTACTTCCCAGTCTATACCATTTATGCTTTTTTGAATTTCAAAATGTGAACTGTTTTCTTCTGATGCTGTCGTCCATGACAATGATACTTCTTTACCACTTTCTCTTCCTTCAAAATTCACTAATTCTACTGGAAGCGCATTCAAACATTCTGCACTTATTTCTATTGATACTATTTGTGAATTGTTTCCTCTCTTTATTTCTACTGGCATTATTGATAATTCAGTTCCCATTGGTATGGTAAAAATGAAAACCTCTTCTTCTCCTGGCTTAATACCCTCATCTCCTATTGTATTGAATTTGATGGAATGAAATGGATTAGTTGCCATATTTTCTACTTCATAAGATATGTCAGTCAAATCACTTCTATAATTATCTGTTTCTGATGGAGTCATTGCAGATACTCCATTTGGTAATCCTATACTTACATGAGATACTGCTTGGTTATTACAATCTTCTGATAATGCTACTTTTAAGGAGATTTCTATTGCATCTCCCTTTACTGACATATCCGTAATGCTTGATGTAACACATGATTCTGTGATGCTTCCACAATCTTGAGAAAATAGTGTTGAGAAGGATAAAATTGTTGCGATGATTATTAATATAAATGTTTTCATAACTATTGGTTTTTTAAAGTGCGATTAATTGCTTTCGATACTTCAAAGTAACAGCCATTTAGAGCCACTATTTTCAAAACTGTGTGAATGGTAAGAATATGTGTGTGAATGGTAGAAATTTAGTTATTTAGATATTATGGGTACAAAAAAAGACGGTTGTAGAAATTTCTACAACCGTCTTTCTAGACTAATTAAAGTTTAAATAAATACTATCCCATCTTCATTCTTTCTAATAAGTTTTGCTTATTAGATCTACTAATCAGTACAGATTTTCCATTTTTAGTTTTTACAACATTTTCATCTAAATCTATGCTATCAAAATATTCTAAATTCATAATGTATCCTCTGTGTACTCTCATGAATTTATCAGGAGATAAAATTGTTTCTAAATATGATAACTTAAATTTACTCATGAATTTTTGCTCTTCTACATAAAAGATGGAATAATTACCATCTGCTTCAACACATTGAATATCTTTTACTTCGATTTTAAAATAGGATTTCTTTTTTTTCAAAAATAAAACGTCTTTTAAAATTACATTTTCTTCATCTTTTTCATTTTGCAAAACGGGTTCTGGATTCTTATTCTCCTCCTTCGGATTCCGTTTAGCTAAATTCATCATAGCTGAATTAATTGCAGTGCGGAGAGAAAATTCATTTGGTGGTTTAATTAAATAACCCACTATATTAGATTTTTGTGCAGCATCATAATGTTCTTGATCATAAAAACTCGTAATGAATATTATAGGGATATTCATGTGTTTAATCATTTCACCTATTTGAACTCCAGTCAAATTACCTTTGAGTTCTATATCCATTAGAATTAGATCTGGTTTTTTATTATAAATCAAATCTAAAGCATCTGCACCATTATCAGCTCTTCCAATTGGATCATAACCAATTTCATCTACTAGCATTTCCAATTCCAAAGCAAAAGATAAATTATCTTCTACAATAAGAATTTTCATTTTAAAATCACTCATAAAAAAAAATTACTACATATACTAAATGATTTTTTGCCAAATTAAGAAAATTTGAGCATTAAAATAATAAACTCATAAAAAAGCCCGCCCTAAAACTTAATTTAGGATCGGGCTTTAGAAAGTTATTCAACAACTTAATCTTAATATGAACTATTTATAATTATTTTTTTAGAAAGTATTCCTTCATTGTGAAGGACTTGCAACATATATACACCCGATGGATATTGGGATAGATCTAGATCAATCTTTTGATAATCCCCTATCTCCTTGTATTGTTTAGAAAGTTTTCCTTGAACATTGTAAATTGAAATAGTTACATCACTAATTGGTGAAGAGCATTCAATACTGAACTTACCTAAAGTTGGATTGGGATAAACTTTCATTTCTATTTTCTTTATTTCATCCTTATCTGCCAACTTCCATTTACTATCTGGACAAGATGGGATATAATTTACTGCTAAAGGAACAGGTTGTCCAAAAGAACTGAAAATGTTTGGCAAATAAGGGCCACATGATGGTGCACAAGTTGGATAATAATATGCTTCTAAGGTAGAATCATTATCTAATAAAATATCATATGTCAAATCTATAAAGGAGTTACTTACGGGAACATCTAAACTCCCTTGTTCATTGATATAGCTCTGTTCTAATACGATACCTTTACGCATTTTTTGTAATACATTACAATCCATTTGTATTTTATGATTTTTAGCCAAATATTTTTGGTAATTGATCCCTTGATTAAATCCTTCTATTTTGTTATCATTAATTCTTAAGAAAGGCATATTCGAATTAACCGTTTCAGCAAGAGAACTATCGCTTATTCGAATACCCGTTGATAACTCAGCTCCTGATCCTATCATATCATTGGAAATGATTTCAAAACTTCCTACATTATTCAACATCATACCTATTAGGATGGTATTATTAAAATGATTGTTGTGATAATATCCATGATTAGATGAGCTTAATTTTATTCCAACATCTACCCGATCAAAATTATTCCCATCAACTATAAGATCTTTGCTAATCTTAGTAGCACTAATTCCTATTGTTGTATTTTGAAATAAATTTTTATTCGTTATATACAGCGGTTCGGTTAAGATTAGATCTGCTTTAACCCCTACTTTTGCATTAGTAAATATATTGGTTTGGATTCCAAATTCAGGGTGTGCCAATGCGTTATGAAGCTTCACTCTCTTTAATCGAATTCCATGTTCTAAGTCCACACTAGGGTTACTAGAGAATTCATTTTTGAAAATTCTGAAATAAATCTTATTCAAGCTGTTTTCAAAAACAATTCCTTCTTTATTATTAAAAAAGCTAGTTTGCTGAGCATCTAAAATGAAACCTATATTTTCTATTCCCCAAATGGCTTTTACTGCATATTCTATAGTAGAATTATTAGAAACAGTTACATTCCCATTGCCTTCGATTTTAATACCTTTCCAGAAGCCATCAGGGCAATTTTCTTCTTTTGTTAATGTAGATTGGGTTATCGTTAGTTTTGCTCCATTCTCAACTAGAATTTCTCCTAATGGTCCAAAATGTAATGTACTATTCGATATCAATAAGGCATTACCTGAAGGTATTACAATAGTTTCATTGACATATAAATCTACTCCATTCCAACTACTGTTTAAAGGAACTGCTAATGCGGTTGAACCACAAATATCTTGAGGACATGCTCTAGAGATTTCTTTATATAAATATTGTATACATCCGTCTTCATCTGTCAATTCTAGTTTTAATTTATAATAAAGACTAGGCCCCCATTCTAAAGAAATTTCTTGACTATTGGGATTAAATAATATAGATCCTACCCCTTCTATTATAGACCAGCTATACGTATAATTTTCTGGGGCAGAATATGTACCAAAATCCTCACAAAACTCTGAAGGTCCTTCTATAACTAAACCTAATGCT
>JAHDFV010000085.1:9662-13352 GCA_020627985.1 Saprospiraceae bacterium | reverse complement strand
CTCTCAAAAAATATATTAAAAATAATATTGTTTCACTTTCTGACAAAAATTCTTCATACCTAATATTTGCATTATTTCATAAACAAAAATGTATGGGTATTTTAGATATTCATATCGAAATAGATTCTGAAAAAAAATTAGTTTATGGTTATATTTCTATTCTTAATAAATATAAACATAAAATTAATTATGCAAATATTAATCATATTTTAAAAACTATTGCTCATGAAAATAATTTTAATTCTCTAAGAATAAATACTAGAGAATCTTGGCTCAATAAATTATTCATTACAAATGGAGCAACACCTATTATTCATGATGAACAATCCACATTAGAAATAAAAAAACTGAATCATAAAGTTTTAAATCAATGGTTGCAATATGAAAAAATCCTCTCAAAAAAAGATTTAAAAATTAATTTTCAAAACTTTTTAAATTCTGAACAAATAAAACCATACATTACATTCGAAAATAAAATTAATCAAGATGTTCCTACAGAAACAGCATCTTTTCATTATGTTCCTATGTCTGCAAAAGCATTAAAAAAAGAAATAAAAAGTATTCAAAAATCAGGTGGAGGAATGTACTATTTTATATTAAAAAATCATAATGATAAAATAATTGGTATTACAGAATGTTGGTTTTTTAGTCCTCGTCCTATTATGGCGATTTATTGGTTTAGTGGAATTCATAAAAAATATAGAAATATAAATTTAGGAAAATTACTCAAAGCTAAATTGATTCAAAAATTAATGAATGATTTTCCTTCTCTTCAATTTATTACTACAGAAAATTCCATTAAAAATAAAAAAATAAAACACATCAATCATCAATTAGGATTTCGTTCTGTTGCTGAAGGATATCAAATAGAAATTCAAATTCAATAATATGAAAATTATTTTACTCATATCTTTTCCTTTATTTTTTCTTTCATGTGTTACTACATCTTTTGAAAAAGATATTAAAGTAATTCAAAAAGCAAAACACTTATTATCTGAAGAAAAAAAATGGTCGCGTTCTTACGATAACCAATGTTCTGAATTGAATCAATACAGTTTATTTTGTGCTTTAAAAAATGCACAAATCGATATTTATGGAAAATATTATCATAGAGGAAATGTAATGAAAACGACTCGACGTACTATAAAAAAAATTCAGCCACAAAAAAGATTTAAACATCCTATTAGAGATTATAATCAATTAGAGGAAATCAATTTCAATGATGTCCAATTACTTTTAGATATGATACAATCAAAAATGGAATTCAATCATAAAAAATCTCAAAATCCAACTGATTTTTGTAATTAAATAAAAAACATAGTACTTCTCCTTTCTTAAAAAAGATATAAAGCAAAAAAAGTAATGTATATTTGTATTAGAATGAACCCAAAAGATGAATACATAAATATTTTAATTCATCTAAAATAAAGATTCATTCGTCTGAAAATATGGCTTATAATCTCTTTATTTTGGAATATTGAAATTATGATAATTGATATTTTATTTGCAGCAGTACTAGGATACGGAATTTATATAGGGTATTCCAATGGTATTATTAAAACGATATTTACCGTTTTATCTATTGCTATTGGAATATTGGTTACTTCTCATTTCCATAAGCAAGTTACTAGTATTTTAAAAGACTTGACTAATTACCATAATCCTATGATGATGTTTATAGGAATGTTTATTACATTTTTCATTACGATGATTTTTTTGAGATTAATTGGTCGACAAATTGAAAATATTTTTAAATCTGCTAATATTAATTTTGTAAATCAATTATTAGGAGGTGTTTTAATGAGTTTACTTTTTACTACTGTTTTTAGTATTATTATTACTTTTTTAGTACAAGCTCGATTAATGAATGAACAAACATCAGAATCTCGAACTTATCCTTATTTAGAACAAATTCCTAAACATGCAAAAGTGGCTTGGGCAAAAATTAGCCCTTCGGTAAAAGATCTATGGTACGATATTGATAGAACTTTAAATGAAGTAGGAAAAACAGAAAATACTATAGATATTAAAGATTATGATGGCGATGATGCAAAAATAGAAGACTTTACAGGTGATGACAATTCTTCTTATTGATAATTACGATTCCTTTACTTATAATTTATATGATTATTTTCTTCGTTTAGGAGCTTCTTGTGTCGTGGTAAGAAATGATGAATGGACTCCAACACAACTGAAATCTTTTTCTTTTGATGCTCTTGTTCTTTCACCAGGACCTCAACGACCTAAAGATGCAGGCTTATTGATGTGGATTATTGATGAATTTCATAATAAAAAACCCATTTTAGGTATTTGTTTAGGGCATCAAGCTATTGGAGAATATTTTGGAGCCAAACTCGTTAAAGCTCAAATTCCTGTACATGGAAAAACATCTACAATTCATCATCATAATGATCTCTTATTTCAAAATTTACCTCCTTCTTTTAAGGTCATGAGATACCATTCTCTGATTCTCGAAAGTTTAGAAAATACTCCTTTAATTTCTACTTCTTTTACAGAACAAAATGAGATCATGTCATTAGCACATCAAGAATTACCTATTCATGCTGTTCAATTTCATCCAGAATCTATTTTGACAGAATATGGCTTAGATATGTTAAATAATTGGTTAAAAAGCCTAGCAATTGCTCTTCATAATTAACTTCGTGCTTCATTTGTAGTTCTATCATTATGCGTTATTTTATTTTAATTATTTGTTGTCTTTATTCTTTAAATTCATCTGCACAAGATGAACCTAAAGAAAATAAGTTTCAAAACATTTTTACTGTTCCAGATACTCTTAACAAAACTCGATTTTGGACACTCAACACTACTTTAGGTGTTGGTTATACAGGTGTCGTTATTGCTCTTGATAGAGTTTGGTATGCTCAATTTCCTCGTTCTAAATTTCATACTTTTAATGATATGGGAGAATGGGAGGATATGGATAAAATGGGACATCTTTTTACAGCATATATGGAAAGTCGCCTCTCGGCTCAGATGTATCGCTGGACAGGAGTTGAAAGAAAAAAAGCAGCCTATGCTGGTGTTATTCTTGGAACGGTTTTTCAAAGTACTCTAGAAACTTTAGATGGTTTTTCTGAAGAATGGGGTTGGTCTTGGGGAGATATAGGATTCAACACCGCAGGATGTTTAACTTATTTAGCTCAAGAATTAGCTTGGAAAGAACAACGAATTCATCTTAAAATTTCTTCTTGGAGAAGAAAATTACATGATGAAACTATAACTTCTACAGATGGAATGCATACTGCTTCACTAGTTGATAGACGTAACTATTTATATGGTACTAATTATGGAGAAATTTTATTGAAAGATTATAATTCTTTAACTATTTGGGCTTCTTTAAATATCCATTCTTTCATTAAAAATGAAAATTCTAAATTTCCTAAATGGTTGAATATTGCTGTTGGATATGGTGCTGAAAATGTATATGGTGGTTTTGATAATATCTGGACAGATGATGATACTGGTGCAGAATTTATTTTAGAAGAAGCAAATTATCCTAGATACCGACAAATTTATTTTTCTTTTGATGTAGATTTAACGAAAATCAAAACTAAAAATAAATTTGTAAGAACATTATTAATGGGACTTAATATTATTAAAATTCCTGCTCCTGCTCTCGAAATCAATACATTAGGAAAAGTAAAATTTCATCCTATTCATTTTTAG
>JAHDFV010000085.1:0-9562 GCA_020627985.1 Saprospiraceae bacterium | reverse complement strand
TTAGTAAATTTTTATTTGTTAAACTTTCTATTTTGCCCCATTTTTAGTTTTTCAAGCATGATATTTGGTGTTCCATAACAATATACTAACGAAACATTCACTCTTATAATATGAAACAAGGAATTATCCCTGCTGCTTTATTTTTTATAATAATAGCAAGCCTTCTCTATTTTTTTCCTTTTAATAAAAATTTAGCGGCTACAATCCCTACAAAAGAAAAAACTTCTATCAATCCACATTTTACTTCTTTAGTCAAAAATTTTGAATCATACTTTAAACAAAAAATGAGATATTCTGCTACTCCTGGAGCTAGCTTAGCAATCATCAAAGATGATAATATTTATTTGATGGAAGGATATGGTTTTAAGAAAAATACTAGACGAAACAAACAAAACATTGATGTCAATACTGTTTTTAGGATAGGTTCTCTTTCTAAAGGTTTTGCTTCAATTCTTGCAGGAACTTATGTAGATAAAAAAGAACTGTCTTGGAATGATAAAGTACAAAATTATATCCCAAGTTTTTCATTGCGAAATCATAGTCAAGCTTCTGAAATTAATTTGAAACATGTTCTCTCTCACTCTACAGGTTTATCTTATCATGCCTATACGAATCTCATTGAACAAGGATACAGTATGGAACAAATTATAGAACGATTCCCTTCTTGTAAATTAACTTCGAGAGAGGGGAAAATTTATAGTTATCAAAATGCTATTTATAGTGTGATTGGAGAAATCATGAAGAAAAAATCAAATAAAGACTTACCAAGTATTTATCAAGAACGTTTATTTGAGCCTCTAGGAATGAAAAACGCTTCTGTAACTTTTGAAGGAATAGCGAACAATCCCAATCATGCAATACCTCATAAATTTCATAAGAGAAAACGATATTGGATGCCTATGAAATTACATAAAAAATATTACAATGCTATTCCTGCGGGAGGAGTTAATGCAAGTATTTCAGATATGGCTCAATGGCTTCAACTTTTATTAGGAAACCGCGAAGATGTAATTTCTAATAAAGTCCTAGATGAAATTTTTACGCCTTATATTAATACGAATAATAAAAGAAAATATTTTTCAAAGTGGAGAGGAGTTAAAAAATCTTTATACGGCTTAGGATGGAGAGTTGTAGAAAGAGAAAATGACACCCTTATTTATCACGGTGGGTTTGTAAATGATTTTAAAGGAGATATCTTAATCAATAGAGAAGAAAAATTTGCTATTTGCATTTTATCAAATGCTCCTAGTTCTTTGTCTTCTAGTTCTATTGCTACATTTTTAAATATGTATGATGAATTTAAAGAAGATATCCATACTTGGGAAAATAAAAATGAAGAAAAGAAAAAGATGCCTAGTTTATAACAATTATTTTTCTTCTTCGTCTAATTGGTATATATCTTCTAGGGTTCTTCCTAGACCATCATAATCTAAACCATAACCAATTACAAAAGCATTAGGTATTCTAAATCCTAAATAATCAATAGGAATTTGGTGCTGAACTGCTTCTGGCTTTAATAACATACTTGCTATAGTTATTGATGCAGGATTCAACTTTTCTACCTCTTTTATAAAATTCATCAATGTAATACCTGAATCTACAATATCTTCTATTATGATAAGATGTCTTCCCCCTATTTTACCATCTAACCCAAATTTTATATCTACTTTTCCTGTAGAAGATAAACCTTTATAAGATTCTATTTTTACAAATGATAATTCACTATCAAAATTACACGCCCGAACTAAATCTGCCGCAAAAACAAAAGAACCATTTAAGATAGGAACAAAAACAGGGTTTAAATCTTTATATTTTTTAGTAATTTCCCAAGCCATTTCCTTAACCCTCGAACGAATTTCATCCTTAGTTATAAATACCTTAAATGTTTTATCATGTACGACAACTCTATTCATACTTTTGCTTAAATATATCTTGAATTAAGGCGTTTTTTTCTAGCCTATAAATAATTCCCAAAAAGAGGATCAAAATAAATCCATTGAACAAATATAAAATACTTTTATCAATCTCCATATAATCTTGAAACCATCCACTGAAAAAATATAATCCCAAAGCTAATAAAATATATACAGCTATTCTCCTAATAGGATAATGAATAGGATAATATTTTTGTCCTGTAAGATAAGCTAATACCAACATTACAGCATAACAAATAAGTGTTGTCCAAGCAGCAACTATATAACCATATTCTGGAATCAATAGAATATTGAATAATAAAGTGATGGAAGCTCCTACTATAGCAATATACATTCCTATAATTGTTCTATCTGCTAATTTGTACCAAATCGCTATATTATAATACAATCCTAAACATAAATTTGCCATTAATATGATAGGAATAATATTTTCTCCTCCTTGATTATTATAGCTATCTCCTAAAATGAGTAAGGCGACATCTAAAAAAAGCATAATCGCTAAAAAGGCAAAACTTCCTATTATTGCAAAAGATTGGGCCACCTTTCCATATAATTTTTGAACATCACTCCGAGATGAATTATTAAAAAAGAAGGGCTCTGCTGCATAATTAAAACCTTGTGTAATTATTGTCATTAAGGCAGCTAATTTATAATTCGCCCCATAAATCCCAACTGTTTTTAAATTATCTTCTTTGGTTCCAGGTAATAACCATTCTAATAAGGGTTTATCAAAGGTTTCATTAATGATAGCGGCTAATCCTGCAGGGATAAGAGGTAATACATACCATAAAATTCTTTTATATAATGAAATATCAAAAAGTCGTTGAATTTTTAAAAACTCTGGAGATAACATCAATAACATGACACCACTAGCAATCATATTTGAAATAAAAACATAATCTACTAACCGTTCTGGATTATAAAAAGAATGTACCCAATCATGCCCATTTTCTATAAGCCAAGGACAAATATTAATGAAGAAAATATTTGCCCCAACATTCACAAAAATATTGGTCAATTGGATCGCTAAAAATCGTTTAGGACGTCCATCTAAACGTAATCTTGCCAAAGGAATTCTTGTAAGGGTATCCATTCCTATAATAATGGCAAACCAAATAACATACCTTGAACAATCTGGAAAATTAATAAATTCAGCAATAGGTTGTGCAAATAAAATAAGACTTGCAACTAATATAGGAGTTGTTGTTAAAAGGGAAATCATGGCTGTTGAAAAAACACGTTCTTTATCTTCTGGTACTGAACCAAATCTAAAAAAACCTGTTTCCATCCGGTAAGTAAATAGCACTAATAATAAACCAACAAGCCCATACATCACATTCACTACACCATAATCAGCAGCATTATCTAATACTCTAGTATAGTAAGGTACTAACAAAAAATTAATCAACCGGCTAACTACATTACTTAAGCCATAAATAACAGTTTCTCCAGCTAGTTTTTTTAATAAAGACAATTTTGTTTTTTTATTCTAAGTAAGTTCTAGGTGTGTTATATATACAATAAAACCCAGATTCGATTCTCGAATCTGGGTTTTATCCTAAATATGATTATATCTTAATAAGACCATAAATCATGTTCAAAATTGAAGATAGTCATTCTAATTTTCTCTGCTTCTAAAAGAAGATCTACTCCTTGTAAATAATCTTGAATACGACGATCGTAAACATTAGATTCTTTATAGATATAACTGGAGAAATATCTCATTTCAAAAGTATCATGCCAAGTCATTGGTCCATTATCATTACCCTCATTGAAAGCCATTTCCCTAGAAAACATCTCTCTACAATCAGGATAATACACCCAGAACATTGGTAATTCATATAAGAAATTACCCATATCGTCATACTCTTCTTTAAGAGGAGCAATCCCTAAAATTCTTACTTGAAGCGTCGAAGTTTCTTCATCAAAGAACCAAATTTCTTTAATACGAAATCTCTTAATATCTTCAGGGTTCAAGTCATTATAAGCAACTTCAATCGTTTCTTCATACGTTTCTGGATCAAAAGATACAAAAGTATCTACTTCCGAAACTAATGCAGCAGCTTCATCCTTTGTTAATTCCTCTGTAAAATCATCCATATCGTTAATGGCATAGGCTTTAATTTTATCATCCATAATACCATCCATTAGGATATCAAAGAAATATCTTCTAGGATAAACAAACTTTTTATTGATTTTTTCTCTAACATCAATAACTCTCCAAATACGTTTTTCCCAAAAAATATCCGCTTCACGTTGAGGTTGATAAGGTAAAACTCTTCTTTCAGTAATTAAAGTTTTTTCAACAACTCCATCTAAAGGAATATAACGATTAGGATCTTCTTCTTCCTCATCAGTTGATTCTCCTGATTCGGTAACATCGGTTCCTGGTGCAGTAGGATCTTGTGCGTTCATCCCAGCAATTCCTATAAAAAATAATAGGAAAAAGGATAAGATTGAAATTTTAAACTTGAACTTCATTTTAATACGTTTTAAATAATTATAGCAACTTTATATAGTATTTCAGTAATTCCTCCAAATACTTCATTCAGAACGGAGAAATTACTGAAATATTGTGATTCTAGCTTTATTTAATTTGCCAAACCATAGAGTTCAACTTACGACCAGCAGCATCTCCTGGACAACGAGCTTTAATATTATCGAAATAATATATATCTCCTGGTTTTGCTTTCATAATAAGGTCTCTACAACCTGCATAATTAGCACCAGAATTTGCTTTACGTTGTGGATCTTGACGCTTAGGTACACGAGTTAACTCAAATCCTTGAATTTTACATTTTGCTTCAAAATCAAAGTTTAATAATGCAGCAAAAATACCTTTCCTTGCTTTAAACGAACCATTACCCATAGAACCCGAAGATTCTGCTTTATTTGGGCTAAATGATGCCGTTGGATCAGGAATACGTTTTACACGGAATTTGAATTTAGATGAAAATCCTTCCGCTGAAACAGAAATAGTCGCATCTCCTGGTCTAGAAGCAGTTACATTATAAGCACCTCCAGATTTACGGATATCACAACCAGAACAAGATGCTTTAATTTTATTAGAGTTAGCACCTGCTACTGATATTTCAACAGGATTATCTACACCAATATAAAATACATTCATCTTAGTTGCAGATACAGTAGCTGAACGCATACCTACTTCATAATCAAAAGAAGATGTTCCAGACATTTTCTCTCCAGAAAGAGGATTCGTTACAGAAGCAGATAATTTTAAAGATCTTTTTCCTAAAGTGCTAGCAGTCTCAGTAAAAGTACCTTTTCCTTCTGCATTTAAGCTAATTCTTTTACCATTTACAGAAATAGAAGACGTTTTAGCAAATTCACTAGAGAAAGCACCAATAGCTACCTCTGCTTCAAATTTTTCTCCCTTAATTACATAACCTCTTTTGGCATTCATAATAGGGAAGAATTTGTTTAATTTCAATTCACGACCTCCTACAAGACCTGCTAAATCATTAACCATTAAGGCTTCTGCTGCACGAGCATCTGATTTTAACTTTTCTAATGTTGGCATACAAGCGGCAAAAGGCATGTGGTCAAACTTAGCTGCTGCCCATGTAGGCTTATCAGATGTTTGAGCCCAAGAACTATCTATACCTAAAGTAAGATTTTTCTCAAAGTTAGCAATTTTATCTGCTACTTCTTGGTCTTTTAATTTAGCCTCTTTTTGACAAGCTTTCATGGTATTCTTATAAATCTCAATCATTCCCTGACGAGTTTTTTCAACCATTGATTGCAAAGAATCTCCTTGTCCTTGTTTTACCATCCACCAAGTCGTCCAATCTTTGTCCTTACTGGCTTTAGGCTGTCCTGTTTTTTCATCAAAGTATTTATTCTTATGCTCTTCTGAATTAATGTCAGGAATCATGCTTCTAATTTCATCATTTGTTAATTCTTTAGCATTAGTGGACATTACCATTAATCCATTTTTATAAAAATCAACACTTTCAGTAAAACTAGAAACAAAATCTCTTACATCAGCAATACCTTGATTCAGAGGTTGTCTTAATTGTGGCTTTTTCTCTAAGATAGGTTGAATACCTTCTTGAGTCGCCTTTACAGCATCTGCTGTTAATTTATTCGAGGTCATCATTGACTTTTCTAAATCATAGAAAGCATTCATGATTTCCGCCGAGATGTTCAACGCTAACAACGCCATGAGTACCAAATACATTAGGGTAATCATGAGTTGCCGCGGTTCCTTAGGAATTGACATAATTTTACATTTTGTCGGTTAAAAAATAAAAATCCTAAATTTTGTCCGCAACAATCAGGAATTATTTCCCAATGCTAGACATGGCATTTAATACATTACCATAAACAGTGTTTAAAGAACCAAGGTTACCATTTAAAGCAGATAACTGCTCTTTGTAACGTTTAGTGTCTTCAATTGAATCATTAATGTTTGCCATAGCTTCGTTAAGATTGGTGTAGAAATCACCCATTTTCTTAACTTGCTCACTTGTTCCAGAAAAGTCCACTTCTTGAAGTGCTTTTAAAGAACCTAAGCTACTTGACATACTTTGTAATTCAGTTAACATTCCGCTCAATTTTTGGTCCATTTTATCACCGTCGATACCAGGTAAAGAATCAACTTGAGATTGTGGACTGTCAAGAATAGCATTCATTGGTGCAGAATAGTCATCTAATCCTGGGTATAATTTTTCCCAGTAATACTCTTTGTGTGGTGGCAAAATACCTAACATTAAAAATAAACCAGCTTCAACTAAAAGTCCAACTGTAATTAAACTCACACCAGGGATGAATTGTGTGTGTTCAATTTTTTCTAATGCTCCTAATAGTACTACTGCAGCACCAACACCAATAATAAGATTTTTTACATACAGAAATCCTTTTGAATGGATAAAACTCATTTCTCCAGATTTTAAAGGTTAGTTAATAGATATAATTAAAATTAAATGAATTGTGGGTTATTACAAAAAAATGTAACTATACCGACATACATTAAAACATAATAATAATGCAAATCTTCGATATAGTTACACTTTATATAATTTTTTTTTTAATTTTTTTTAGAAATCATTAATTGAACGTCCTAAGAAGGTTAAAGCACAACGAAAACCAACATAACAGTTAGTTGTATCTTGGAATTCCCAGTGACGAGTTCCTGTTTGCAAGAAGAAAGAAATATCTTTCCAAGAACCTCCTCTAATTACTTTACGATGTTGAGCTTGTAAATCATCTTCATCAGCATCATAACGATAATCTGAATTCAAGTCATGGATAAAAGAATAAGCATTTTCATCAAAAGCAGTAGAAGTCCATTCAGATACATTCCCTGCCATATTATATAATCCATAATCATTAGGGAAATAAGCATCTGCTTTTACAGTATAAAGACCTCCATCTTCTGGATAATTACCACGTCCTGGTTTAAAGTTTGCTAATAAACATCCTTTTGCATTACGAGTATAGTATCCTCCCCATGGATAAGGAGCTAAATCATGACCTCCTCTTGAAGCATATTCCCATTCATGCTCTGTTGGCAAACGGAAATCTTCAGAATTTACTTCTCCTTTTTCAGGAACAACAAATGTATTCCAAAGATTGGTTCTCCAATAAGTAAATGCATTTGCTACTCTCCAGCTAATTCCTACAGCTGGGTAATCATCAAAGGCAGGATGCCAAAAATAATTACGTGTCATAGGTTCATTATAAGAGTAAGCAAAATCTCTTATCCAACATAATGTATCAGGATAAATAGATACTTCATCTCTCATAATATATTTTGCTCTATTAGAATAGTCACGATCATGAGCGGCACGTTGCCAATCATACCATTCATATTTATATACAAAATTTCTTACATCAATTTCTTTTTTACCAGCAAAGACTTCATCACCTGAGTAATATAAATCTTCAACCGTTTCATCTTCTGGGTTGATTTCCATTTCCCAATCAATGTATTGTGTACCATCTTCTTTGTCAATGAAATGTTCTTGCCAAGTATGTAAAATAGAATCTTTCACCCAATAGACAAATTGACGATACTCATTATTTGTAATTTCAGTATCATCCATGTAGAATCCTTGAATAGAAATAGATTTGGCTCGTTGGACATATGAACTATTTACGTCTTGATCACTAGGACCAATATGTAATGTTCCCGATGGTATGTAAACCATACCATAAGGGTTAATTCCATTCCAAGCAGGGCGATCCAGTACTCCAATCAGTTGACCATTTTCCTTTTGACCGCAAGAGGTAGCTAGAGCTACTAAAGCTACCATTAAAAATAAAAATTTCGAGATACTTTTCATCTTTGTTACCCGATGTTTTCTTTAATCCAGATTTATAAATGTATTTGACCTTTAGCAGTGTAAATATAGATGAAATAAAGAGAATTAAAAATTTCAGACAATATTTTAACTGTTTATTAAACAGAAATCATCTACTTACACCCATTTCATAACGTAAAAATTCAACATTATTGTATAAGTCTGGTGTTTTTTTAGATTCTCAATTAATTTATCTGTATAGTTTACTGCATTTATTTTATAGTAGTCTTGGGTTGTATATTATTTTAGGAAGTTTCGCACGTCCTAAAGTTTTTTTAATTTCGTATTTCAACATGACTTCATGTGAACCTTTGTTCACTTCTCTCAGTTTAGATATAGAAAAATCATAAGCATACATTAATAACCAATTATCAGTAATTCTAAATCCTGCATTTAAACCTAATGCATCAATAGTTATTTTATTATATCCTCTAAATTCAGTACCTAAAATAAATCTCTTTTGAAATTCAAAAGCAACTGAGAAATCTACTTGAGATTGTACTAAATCTGTTTTAGCAAAAACGGCAGGTCTTATACTTACCGCTTGATTTATATTAAATGTATATGCTATAAATCCTATATAGTGACGAAGGAATTGGAAATCCGTTACATCATTAAAATTATAATCAATTTTAGACTCTGTAAGGTGCAAAACCCCAAATCCGGCGTCTAAGTTAGTACTTTTTAGGAAAATACCCGCATCTAATTGATAAGAAATTGCATTTTCTCTTGTTTCAGGTATATAATTATCATTATGAGTAAAGGTATTTCCTTCATAAAGTCCTTCAGGAGCTAATAATTTTGTTCCATCTAATGATTTTTGAAGTAAACCTCCTGCTAGCCCAAAAGATAGTCTTGTTTCATTTCCTAATGAAATACCATAAGCATAACTCAACATGATTTTAGTATTTCTCTCTGCTCCTATTAAATCGTTTTCAATATTCATTCCAATTCCACTATTTAAATAACGAATTGGCAAAATAAAATTAAAATTTTGTGTTGTAGGGCTTCCTTTTAGCCCCACCCATTGCTTTCTAAAAAGACCTACAGCTTCTATTGATGAGCTTACTCCTGCATAGGCGGGGTTATAAATATAAGGATTATAAATATGTAAAGAATATTGTGGCACTTGCTGCCCAAATAAAGATATTGGAAAAAAAAAGATAAATAATATTAGTAATTTTCTTATCATTTGATTTATTTTCTCTTGTTGCCTAAATTTAAATATAGCGATACTTATATAAATATAATAAAGTTTTCCTTTGCAATAGTTAATCTTTTGAGTATATAAATATACCTACT
>JAHDFV010000084.1 GCA_020627985.1 Saprospiraceae bacterium | reverse complement strand
AGAATATAAAACGAAGATCATTTTGTGAACCCGTTTTATATTCTACACAGTCTATTTTTTATTTTTCAATTTGGTTTTTCAGCAATGTTAAGCCTCTTTCATTTATAGTCGCCATTTCTTTTTTTGCTCCAAATAACCACATGAAAAATGCGTCAATAATTCCTGATTGTAGTTTAAAATCTTGAGTGACCGTCACTTCATTAGCAGCGGAAGAAAAAGAATAATCGAATGTAGGAGTTGCCTTGAATGGTTTCTGTATATTACATTTTACCCCTACAAATTTTAGATTTCAGTGCTTTAAAAGCATTAAGGTGAACTACAAAAATCTATTTTTATACGGTTTTGCATCACGTAAATAATTATCTATTAATTGATTCTTAGTCCCTCTTTTATTGCAAATAAAAGAGTATTAAAATTTTAATGTGTGTTTTTCACCCTATTATTACAAATAAGTTTCATGTATTGTAAATTTATCGTTTTTTGTTAATAGCAGATTGAATTTAATTTATAATTAAAATAATTTATTAGTTTTCGATCTTTAATTTGAAATTCCACTCCCAAAATTCACTTCCAATTTAAAGAAAAAGCGCAATTCATTATTTATAAATATTTTAAAATCTAATTTATTATGAGAAAATTAAAAACCATTTCTAAAAAGAATTTGAAAAATATCAAAGGCGGTAAAAATGATATTGGTATTGAGGATATTGTTGTTTTACCTAAAAGTATTAAAGATAGCAGTTCAAACATAAAGTCTGGATACGATCTTATCGTAGATGATCTTGTCATCACACCTTAATTCATTCTTTAACCTCACCAATTTCTGTAACAGCTTGTTCGTCAATTGGTGTTATAATCAGTTTATATTATGAGAAAATTAAAAACCATTTCTAAAAAAGATTTAAAAAATATCAAAGGCGGTAAAAATGATATTGGTATTGAGGATATTGTTGTTTTACCTAAAAGTATTAAAGATAGCAGTTCAAACATAAAGTCTGGATACGATCTTATCGTAGATGATCTTGTCATCACACCTTAATTCATTCTTTAACCTCACCAATTTCTGTAACAGCTTGTTCGTCAATTGGTGTTATAATCAGTTTATATTATGAGAAAATTAAAAACCATTTCTAAAAAAGATTTAAAAAATATCAAAGGCGGTAAAAATGATCTAATTGTTGATGATATTGTAATTTCTCAAAGAGGAATTAAAAACGGTGATATTGTTAAATCTTCTTATGATCTTATCGTAGATGACCTTGTCGTCATGCCTTAAATAATTATTTTCGATTTTAATTTTAAGAGGTTGTTTTTCAAACAACCTCTTTTTTTTGGAATACTAATCAAATCTAAATCCTATTAATTCTAAATCTTTCCAAAAAGCTGGATAGGATTTCTCAACGACATTAGGTTCTTCAATATGAATTTCATCTAATAACGCAAGAGGTGCAAATGCCATAGCCATTCTATGATCTTCATAAGTAGAAAATGTCGGTTTATTTGAATTAGGCTCACCATTTAATAATAAACCATCTCCATTTTTATTTTGAGTTGGAGTAATTTGTATACCTATTTTTTTTAATTCAATTTTTAAAGCATCAATACGATCCGTTTCTTTTATTCGTAATGTTTTAAGCCCTATAAAACCTGCAGAAATTTTTAATGCACTACAAATAACAGCTACCGTTTGTGCAATATCAGGACATTCTGTAAAGTCATAATTAAATTCTTTGCCCACCGTTCCATCAATTTTCTGAAGTACAATAGCACTTTTATGGTAAGTTGTTTTGATATTAAACTTTTCAGATATTTTAGCAATTACTGCATCACCTTGCAAACTGTTTTCAAATAAACCATTAATGGTAATTGTCGCATTTTTAGAAAGTGCTGCAATAGAATAATAATAAGATGCCGCCGACCAATCTGCTTCTACTAAAAATTCTTTCGGCAGGTATTTCCCTTGAAAGACTTGAATTGAATTACCCTTTTCTTCATATGTTGCCCCAAAATATTCCATCATTCGAAGCGTCATTCTGATATAAGGAAGAGAAACAGGCTCACCTTTAAAGTGAATGGTTAATCCTTTCGGTAAATTAGGAGCAATCATTAAAAGTGCAGATATATACTGACTTGAAATATCTGCTGCCATATGTATTTCATTTATTTCTCCTAAGTTTTCTGGAGTATGTATTTTAAGTGGTGGGTATCCATCGTTTTCTAAATATTCGATTTTGGCGCCTATAGTTCTTAAAGCATTCACTAAAACACCAATCGGTCTTTGCTTCATTCTATCGGAACCCGTTAAAATTTGTGTTCCTTTTTGCATGGAAAGATAGGCCGTCATAAAACGGAAAGTTGTTCCTGCTGGTCCAGCATCAAGAATTTTTTCATTACTGTTTAATAATTGAATAAGCGTTTGAGTATCCTTGGCTGAAGATAGATTTTGGATATCAAATGATTGCGCACATACGGCTCTAATGATCAACGCTCGGTTTGAAATGCTCTTTGATCCAGGAAGGGTAATTTCTCCTTGAATGAAGCCATTGTTTTTTAGAATTTTAATCTTTTCCATTTCTTCTTATTCTATTAAATATAATAAGGCTTTTGTTCTAGAACAAAAGCCTTATTGAAAACAGTAATAATTTACGTCTTTTAGATATGAAGTGCTCTATCTCCTGTTGCTGCTAATGCCGCTTCTTTCGTTGCTTCAGTATACGTTGGATGAGCATGGCTCATTCTTGCAATATCTTCAGCTGAACCTCTGAATTCCATAATAGCAACTGCTTCTGCAATCATATCTGCTGTTCTTGGTCCTACCATGTGTACACCCAATACCTCATCGGTTTCTTTATGTGCCAAAATCTTCACCATTCCTTCTGTATCCATACTGGCCCTTGCTCTTCCTAAAGCTTTAAAAGGAAACTTACCCACTTTATAAGGTATGCCTGCTTCTTTTAATTGCCCTTCTGTTTGTCCAACAGCAGCAACTTCTGGCCAAGTATAAACAACACCTGGTATCAAATTATAATTGATGTGTGGTTTTTGTCCTGCCATAAATTCAGCCACCAAAACACCTTCTTCTTCAGCTTTATGTGCTAGCATTACTCCTTGGATTACATCTCCAATGGCAAAAATTCCTTCAACATTGGTTTGTAAATGTGCATCTACTTTAATACGTCCGCGATCATCTTTTTCTATTCCTACGTTTTCTAAGCCTAAGCCTTCTGTATAAGCATAACGACCAATAGCTACTAAGCAATAATCTGCTTTGATCGACAATTCATCTTCTGTATCTCTTTTCTTAAACTTAACGGTTGCTGATGTTTTTGTTCCTTTTACTTCAGTCACCATATGCTTCAAATGGAATTTAATTCCAATCTTCTTCAAAGCTCTTTGTAATTCCTTAGAACAATCTTTATCCATTCCAGAAATAATACGATCTGCATATTCTATGACTTCTACTTCTGTTCCTAAACGAGCAAAAACAGATCCTAATTCCAAGCCAATTACGCCAGCACCGATAATGACCATTTTCTTGGGTAATTTATCAATTTCTAATGCCTCGGTAGAAGTAATCACCCTTTTTTTATCATAATTAAATGAAGGAGGAGTAATGGGTTTTGATCCAGTGGCTATAATCGTTTTAGCGGTTTCGATTTCTTCTTTAGAACCATCTTTTTTGGTAATACTAATGGTATTTTTATTAACGAAAGATCCCATTCCATGATAAACATCTATTTTGTTTTTCTTCATTAGGAAGTTGATCCCACCAGATGTTTGTGAAACTACATCTGCTTTTCTTTTAATCATTTGTTTCATGTCCACTTTCAAACCAGAAACATTAATACCATGCTCTGTAAATTTATGAGCAGCATTGTGATAATGTTCTGAGGAATCAAGCAATGCTTTTGAAGGAATACATCCTACATTTAAACAGGTTCCTCCCAATGTATCATATTTTTCTATGATTGCCGTTTTAAAACCTAATTGAGCAGCTCTAATTGCTGCAACATATCCACCAGGGCCTGAGCCAATTACTGTTACGTCGTATTTCATTATTTGTGAAATTAGTGATTTGGGCTGCAATATCTATCCTTTTTATCAAAGCGTCAATAGCCCTACTATATAAAACAACAATTCCAAGTCAAAAAAGATGAATTGGAATTGCTGCAAAAGTACAAAATCAATTATTAATACTAAATTAATCTACATTTGATGCATTTGGTGTGGCAGATGATCTTTCATCAAAACTTCCTGTTCCATCAGGATAGAAGCCATAACTTTGTCCATTACTTGCATTAAAGAAGTATCTAGAATCTACTGTTGATCCATTTTTCTTTAATACGATTTCATCTCCTGCTGATGTTAATTTAAAGTTGGTATGAATATCATTTACAATAGTATCTCTTTCATCACACCAAAATAATAAATGCCCATTCCCTGGTATAGTAAAGGTTTGTTCTAATGTATATTCTCTATCCGCATCTGCTAAAGTCCATTCATTGGCGTTCAATGTAAAAGGATCTGCATTAGGATTATATATTTCAACCCAATCTGTAGAATCTCCAAATTCATTCATTTGTAGAGATCCTTTAGCTACATATTCATTGATTAATAATTCGCTTGTGCCTCCATTTGTACCACCATCTCCGTCTCCATCATCATCTTTGCAGGAGAATACGGCTAATACAAGTATTATTGGCAATAGATAAAATAATTTATTCATGATCTAATAAAATTTAAATGAGTTCTGGTTATTAGGCTTAATTCGATTGCAAATGTAAAAGTATTAGACGAAATAAAAACATAAATATTTTATACTATCTTACAAACATTATTATTTGTATAGTATTTTCCCAATTATGAAAACAATTATTGTTGACGATATCATAAAGAATAGAGAGATTCTCATTGAAATGTTAACTGATTTCTGTCCTCAGGTAGAAATAATTGGTGAAGCAGACAATGTTGCTTCTGCTTTATCTATTATTCAAAAAAATACGCCTGATTTAGTTTTATTAGACATTGAAATGCCAGATGGAACAGGTTTCGATTTATTAGAAAAAATAGGAAATATTTCATTTGAAGTAGTATTTGTTACTGCACATGATCGATACGCTTTAAAAGCCATAAAATTTTGTGCATTAGATTATATTTTAAAACCTGTTGATGTCAAAGAATTAATTAAAGCTATTCATCGCGCTGATGAGAAATATAAACAACTCAATTCTTCAAATAATTTTTCCCATCTCATTCATAATATTAAAAATCAAAATATCAACAATCATAGAATTGCATTACCTACTCAAGATGGTTTTGTTTTTATTGAAGTCAATGATATTTTAAGATGTGAAGCAGAAGGAAGTTATACGCAAGTCTTTTTAAAAAATAATAAAAACATTTTTGCTACTCGAAAAATAAAAGGTTTTGAGGAATTATTAAATGACTATCATTTTTTTAGAGTACATCGTTCTCATTTAATTAATCTCAATTATATCGAAAAATATTATCGAGGAGAAGGTGGATATGTTGTTATGATTGACGGAACTTCGGTTGATGTTTCTAGAAGAAAAAAGGAAGAATTTTTAGAACGTTTAAAAAGTGTATAAAACTAAACATGAATATTCCTTCGTTTAATATTAATGCAAATAAAACATTATCTATTCTATGTCAAAAGAATAATATTCATGAATTTAATGATCTATGCCATCATGTAGAAAATATTAAATATACCCGCATCAGTAATGCTCATAATTTATCGTTAATCCTCGAAGAAAATTGTGGTACATGTAGCACTAAACACGCATTCCTGAAACAAGTAGCTCTTGAAAATAATAAAAACGAAATACAATTAATAGTTGGAATTTTTAAGATGAATAAATTTAATACTCCTGCAATTAAATTCATTTTAGAAAAATATAACATTAATTATATTCCTGAAGCACATTGTTATTTAAAAATAAATGAAATTCGATTTGATTTTACTAAACCAGAAATAAATATTAATGATTTTAAAAAAGATCTTTTAATTGAAAAAGAAATTAATCCAAATCAAGTTGGAGAATGGAAATCCAATTATCAAAAAAAATTTATTTCGAATTGGTTAATCGAAAATCCTAGTATTTCTTATAATTTAAAAGAGGTTTGGGAGATTAGAGAGTTATGTATCCAAGCATTGGCGGATTAAACATAATGTTTAAAAAACCCATTGTTTCTTATTACCCTAAATACCTAAAGGGACTTTAATGCAAAAAAAATCCAGCATTTTCAATTCTTTGAAAATGCTGGATTTTTTTATTTATAACATTTATTTGTTTATCCTTCACTTAATGTTTCAGAAATGTTTGTATTGAATGCTAAGATTGCTGGAATGATTGCAGCAATTAATCCAATTAAAACTGCACCTATAAACATCATTCCTTCTTCAGGTAAAAATATCCCTCCTGAAAATTCATACCGATATTCTTCCGTTAAATATCCTGATAATAATTGCATTCCTCCATGACTGATAATCATACCAATTATATATCCAAGAACAGCGATAATAATACCTTCGAAAATAATTAATAAAAATAACCAAGTAGGCGATGCGCCTGAAACTCGCATTAATGCTAATTCATATTTACGAGAGCGAAGAGATTTAAATAATGAAATAAAAATACTTAATGCAGATACGATCATAATAATGATCGCTAGAAGTTTCATTAAATTTTCTCCTTGTCCCATCATATTATAAAGACGTGCCATTTCAAAAGCAGGAGACGCCGCTTGCATATCTGTATTTTCATTAATCATTCGAGGTAACTGTACATTCCCCATTCTATTTTTAAAAAATAAAAACATGGATGTAATTTCTCTATCATCAATTGAAATAGAATCAGCTCCGTGAGAATCATGTACTGCCCAAACAGATTCTTTATTGGTAAAAATTAATTGATCTAATACTGTTCCATTAGAAGCTAAAATACCTGTGACTCTAAAAGGGTCCATTTCATCATGTTCCATTCCTTCTGCATAACCATGCGAGCCATGAAACGTATCTCCTAATTTTAATTCTAAATTTTTAGCAACGGTACTTCCTACTGTAACATCAAATGTCTTTTCCCATAACTTCCCTTCTGCTACTTCCCCTTCATACAATTGAATATAATCTGGTGTTGTCCCTACAATTCTAAATCCTTTATAACTATCTCCTAAAGATAAATCAATTGCTTTTTTTACTAAAGGATGTCGTTTTAAACCATTGGCTTGTTTTAAAGGAATATTTCCTGTTGGAAAATCAATATGAAAAATGCTACATAAAATAATTTGTAATGGGCTGCCTTTTGCACCTACCACTAAATCAATTCCTGCTAGATTTTTTTCAAATTTATCTTCTATTTGATGATTAATTAAAAGGATTAAAGAAATTAATCCTACTCCCAATGCAAAAAGAAGAAGGCTGAGTAAAGTTGATAATTTATCAGCCATGAGGTTTTTCCAACTCAATCGTAATAAATTCATAATTCTATTCTTTTTTCAAAACGTTCTTTTAATCGGGTGTCGTGTGTTACTATAATCAGTGTTGCATTATATTCAGAGGCTTGTTGCTCTAACAATGCAATAACTTCTTCTGTATTTTTATCATCCAAAGCAGAGGTCGGTTCATCCGCTAATATCACTGCGGGATGATTCACCAAGGCTCTTGCTATTGCCACTCTTTGTTGCTCTCCTTGACTTAAGTTTTTGGTCTTGGCATTTAATTTATGGCTCATATTTAATTTTTCTAAAATGGATTTAATTTCAGAAACATTCTTTTTGCTAGAACCTAATTTTTGAGTCAGCAGTAAATTTTCTAATACCGTTAATGATTGGACGAAATGAGGTTTTTGGAAAATGATTCCAATATTTTCACCTCTAAATTTATCTAAACCTGAAGAAGTTAATTTTGCTAAATTCGTTTGTCCAATATTCACTTCACCTCCTTTGGATTTCATTAATCCTCCTAATAAATGAAGTAAAGTTGTTTTACCACTTCCTGACTGCCCAAGCAATAACATCTTCTCCCCTTTCTCCAAATGGATATCAGGAAATTCGATGTTATTTTTCCCATCATAAGAATGGTATAAATTTTTAGTTATTATCATTTTATTCTATTATCATTCTTCTTTGCTGTAAATATAAGATAAGTTTTTAAGCCTTTTAAAAACCATTGTAGTATCCTCTATACATAATCATTAATCCAAAACCAATAACAATTATTCCAGAAAACCAACCGAAGAACTTTAAGTGTTTCTTTTGTAATTTATGCCTAATTTTATCTGCAAAATATGCTTTTAAAAAATCGGTTACCATAATTGTCCCCATAATTCCTCCAAAAAATAATATCACTTCTTTTGCTCCAAAAGATCTTCCTACTACTCCATCTGTCATGGTTGTTAACCAAAAAAATATCGTAAATGGATTAATCGTATTCACTAAAAATCCTTGAAACCACAAGGATAAAATTGATGATTCTCTTACTGGTGACTTTCCTAATGTCTCAATGGAGATTGGTTTTTTGAAAAATAATATTAATCCAAAAATGACCAGGAACAATCCTCCTATTAAACCAAAATATAGAGAAAATGTTGGATTGTCTCTAAGTTGAGTCAATTGAGATAATCCCAAATATGTAAAGAGGATAAATAAAAAATCACTAATCCATATTCCTGTTGCTACAAAAACACCCGACGCTAACCCTTCTCGTATACTCGTTTGCACCAATGCGAAAAATATCGGTCCAATAGAGACACTGAGTACTAAACCTAAAAGCATTCCTTCAAAGGATAAATTCATTTCATTTTTAAATTAATACAGAATAGGTTTTCTAGTAAGAACTTTTAAGCTTAAATTATTTGTGCAACCTTTTTATATATTTTAATACTAGTATAAAAGTAGCTATATAAATAAACAACGCGTTGTTTTTAATTCATAATTTAAATCAAATTATAAATGAGGACAATATTCACAAGCATCATAATTCTACTTTTACTTGTATTTGGAACTAATCCATTAATTTCTCAAACCGACAATACATTTAAAAATCATCGAAAAGGAGATATCTCAATTGGGGTTAATTTTGATGCTATTTATAATTCTAAATACAAGAGCCTTTGGGGAAAAAGAAATCTTGATGTTACTTACCATTTAACGGATAAATGGGCGGTCGGAGCAAAATTGGGATTAGCTGGAGGTAGAAATGAACTCCATATAAATGCTTCTTTATATGGAAGAAGGTATTTATTAGATTTAGGTAAAAGGAAAAGAGCAAGTTGGTTTGTTCAAGGAGAGCTCTTTTACGAAAGAGAAAAAGATAACAGCATTATGATTTCTAATGAAGATGGTACATTTACTAATTATATTTCTAATAATATTGGATTTAAAGTTGGAACAGGTTTTGACATTGCCTTAAATAAAAACTTATTCCTGACCTCCATGATTTCCGTAGAAAATACGCCTTATGTTAGTAATC
Source organism: Saprospiraceae bacterium (assembly GCA_020627985.1). Taxonomy (GTDB): domain Bacteria; phylum Bacteroidota; class Bacteroidia; order Chitinophagales; family Saprospiraceae; genus JAHDCE01. Next base: position 4,096 of record JAHDFV010000084.1, on the reverse strand, counting down.
ATTTTACAAGTCAACCTTTTTCGTTTTCTAATTCAAATAATCTAAATATCTCCGTCGGGATAAAATGGAGAATTGGAAGAATTAAAAAAGAAAAAAAACCAACTCAATCTTTCTAACAAAAAATGGTCATGAGAATAATTTCTCATGACCATTAAAATTATTTCAATTAACTTTTTTCTATCCTAATGTAGCATGCGTTGCTTTTAAAATAGAGCGTACACCTTCCATGTCTGGAGCTTGTGCATATACTCTAAGGACAGGTTCTGTTCCCGAAGGACGTATCATGACCCATTCATCATCAGAAAAATAAAATTTATATCCATCTACATTTTCAACTTTCTGAACTTTATAATCGCCCATAGCTGTATATGTATTGTTTTTACAATTATCCATTATTGCCCATTTTTTATCATTAGCAATATGTAAATCGTCTCTATCAAAAGCAAATGGTCCTACTTCATCATATACTTCTTGGATCAATTGCTTAATTGATTTCCCCGTTTTTGCGATAAATTCCATAATCAATAAACCGTTCCAAATCCCATCTCTTTCTGGAATATGCCCTTTAACAGCCAATCCACCTGATTCTTCACCACCAACGACTACATCCTCATTGATCATGATTTCAGCAATATATTTGAAACCAATTTTTGTTACTTGAATTTCTAATCCGAACTTCTCTGCTAGTTTTTTCATTTTATCCGTAACAGAAAATGTAATGATTACTTTTCCTGTAAGACCTTTATGTTTATACATATAAAACAGCAACAATAAAAGTAGATGATGTGAATCAACAAACTTCCCATCTTCATCATACATGCCAATTCTATCTGCATCTCCATCATTCGCTAAACCTAAATTTAAAGAAGGATTATCAGCAAGTGTTTGAGATAATTCTAATAAATTTCTATGAATCGGTTCTGGCGCCTGCCCCATGAATGAAGGGTTATAATCACAATGCAACATCGTAGAATCAGGCAACAAACGTTTGATCACATTCATTCCTGCGCCATACATAGCATCATAAGCTAAGTTAATATTTGAATTTCTAATGGCATCTAAATCAAAATTAGCTTTTACATGTTCAATGTACATGTCTTCTAAATCGATATAATTTAATAGACCACTGTCAAACATTTCTTCTAATGTTGGAAGCACTTCATCCGTTGGTGTATCAGGAACCATTGCTTCTACAGCAGCAATATCCTTTGGAATAGTTGGTCCACCAAAATTGGATTTCAATTTGAAACCATTATAAGAAGGAGGATTATGACTAGCAGTAATCACTATTCCTAAATCTGATTTTGTTTTTACAACACCCAAAGAAACCATTGGTGTAGAAACAAAATCTTTTGCTAAGTTGACTTTGATTCCGTGCAAGCCCATGATTCTCGTTGCTGTATGTGCGAAAAGCTCTCCTGCAAAACGGCAATCATGCCCGATGACCACTTTTTTATATCCTTGCGCTTTCATCCATAAGGCTGTGCCTTCTGTAACTCTTTTTACGTTATCAACGGTATATTCTTGGGCAATGATGGCACGCCATCCATCGGTGCCGAATTTTATTTTCGTCATGTCTGATTTAAAAATTACTTATTAGTTATACTTGGCCTAGGAATTAATCTCTCTTAATTTGGGTTCAAATATAAGGAAGATTAATGAAATGTCTATCTTGCTTTTGTAAGGCTAGCTTCCTTGACAATTTTTTCTACGTAAACTTATTCAAATCTGTTACTTGAAAGATACTTATTTACATAAAGGGCTTCGAAAAAAATTAGTCCGTTCATTAGAACAAAAAGGAATTAAGGATGAACGAATTTTAGATGCTATTTATAGTTTGCCTAGACATTATTTTTTAGACAAGGCTTTTGAGGAACATGCTTACGAAGATAAAGCATTCCCTATAGGAAATAAACAAACGATTTCTCAACCTTATACTGTTGCTTATCAAACAGAAATGTTGCAAGTCAAAAAAAGAGATCGAATATTAGAAATTGGTACAGGTTCTGGCTATCAAGCTGGTATTTTAGCCCTTTTGGGAGCGAGAGTGTTTACCATTGAACGGCAAGAAAACTTATATCATAAAACGAGGAAATTCTTAAATACTATCGGTTTAGAACGAATTAGAATGTATTTTAAAGATGGTTATAAAGGGGTTCCTGAATTTGCTCCTTTTGATGGTATTATTATTACAGCGGGTGCTCATATTTTCCCTGAAGTTCTTTTTCAACAATTAAAAGTAGGTGGACGTATGGTTATTCCTATTGGTGAAGGAGATCAAAAAAAAATGATTTGCTATAGTAAAGATGAAGCGGGTCAATTAGTCGTGCTGGAAGAAGGAAGTCATTTTAGATTTGTTCCTTTTTTAGAAGGGACGAATAGTAAAAAAGAATAAATTCTATTTCGAATAATTTTCTATTATTTTATCGCAAGCTTCATCTAACATTTGATATACACTTTCAAAACCATCATTTCCATAATAGGGATCTGGTACCGTTTGATTCATTCCAGGTCTAGACATATTCATAATCAAATGCACTTTCTTTTTTTGATCTTCATTCTCTGCTAAACGAATTATATTTTGATAATTAGAAGCATCCATTGCAAAAATTAAATCAAAGGCATTTAAATGGTTGGGTTCAAATTGCATGGCTCTTTGATCTGTGATGTCTATACCATGATTTTTTGCTACAGCAATAGATCGACTATCTGGTAAATTACCTACATGCCAACTCCCTGTTCCTGCTGAATCTATTTCCCAATCTAAATGATATTCAGCAACCTTATTTTTTAATATTCCTTCAGCTAAAGGTGATCTACAAATATTTCCTAAACAAACCATTAATACTTTCATTCCCAATCTTTATTTGATTCAAAGATAATTGTCACCAACCAATTTCACTAAAATAATTTTTAGAAATTCTTTCCCCTTTTGTATTAATTAAAATCCAAGGATGATCTATGGGCCCATTTTTTAATCGGACAGCCGCAATACCATTTTTAAAAGATCGAGCATCATTATAATTTCCTTCAATAACAAATTCTCCTTTTGCATCAATAAATCCGAATATTTCTTCAAAGCCTCCAAATACATCTGCTTTTCCTTTTTGTTTTCTAGCAACAGCATAACCTTCAGAAAAAGGTAAAATATGATTTAATTTATTTGGAGCAGTACCTAATCTATTTCCTTCGTAGTCATAAATAAAAGTATATTCAGAATCTTTTTGTTTTGCCATAATTTGATCTTCACTTATTGGAAAAATAGATTCAAAAGAATTATTCAAAATTAATTCTCCTTCTAAAGAATAAAATGATTGTTTCTTTTTTCGAGTGACGATATATCCATATTTATTTTTCTCTGGATATCCTTCAACTGCAAATGCGTTATCACCTACAATAAAAGCTCTATTTCTAATTATCCAACCATCTTCATAAGCTTCTGGAGTTGTAGTACAATTTCTATAATCTTCATATTCTTCAGAAAAAACTTTTGTTTTTGTATTAAATACTTTCCATGATGTATGATTCATTCTTAAAATCCAATAACCATTTGCGAAATATCCTATTTCGAAAGTTTCTTCTGATAATTTTTCTCCTTTTTTATTGATTAAATAAAATTTTGCATTATTCTTTTTCCGTACTAAAGCAAAACCATTTTCAAAGAATGTAGATTGCGCCCAATCATGTGTAATGATTTCATTCGTATTATAATTAATAAACTTATTTTTTGGAAAAAAATACATTCCTTCTTTACAGTTTCGAGGCATAGCATGAAATGAATCAGAAATTTCTCCTTTTTTAAATTGATATACTTTAAACTTATTCCCTTCTTGAACTGTAGCAAAACCACCTGAAATAGAATGATGTATTGCATCGTAATTAATATCAACGACTAAGTCTCCTTGAGCATTCATTATTCCTTTTTTATTTTGATCTGTTACTAAGAAATAATTTTCTTCTAATTTTTTAACAATGGTGAAATTTTTATTATTAACTGGTTTTAAATTTTTTATATCAAAAAAAACTTTCTCTCCATTCGATGTTACTTATAATTTTCCCATCCGTATGACAATATTTAAATTGTATTTTTTTAATT
>JAHDFV010000083.1:8101-13638 GCA_020627985.1 Saprospiraceae bacterium | reverse complement strand
CAGTATTTTCCAAAAAAATCAATTTGTTCATAATCAATTATTCGTGATAACCTTTTATTAAATGAACTTTCTTTTCAAGATTCATGTCTTATTTTTAAAATACGAATAGATAAAAGTAATTAAAAGAACAAAGCCATAAAAATCAACTATCTTTGCATTCTTTTTTAGGATTCATTATATTTTAAGCATCATGAATAATATCGTAGCCATTGTCGGAAGACCCAATGTTGGAAAATCTACCCTTTACAATAGACTTATTGGAGAAAGACAAGCGATTGTTGATGATTTCAGTGGTGTAACTAGAGATAGAATGTACGGTGCCTGTGATTGGAATGGCAAAAACTTTACTGTTGTTGATACAGGTGGTTTTGTGAAAAATTCTGATGATATATTTGAAAAAGCAATTCGAGATCAAGTTGTCATTGCAATAGATGAAGCTGATGTTATCATTTTCATGGTCGATGTTACTACAGGCATTACTGATTTAGATGAACAAATGGCTAAAATTCTAAGAAGAACGGATAAGCCTGTTATCGTTGCAGTGAACAAAGTAGATAATCATGCTAGATTACTTTTAGCCAATGAATTCTGGAGTCTTGGTTTCGAAGAAACACATTTTCTTTCTTCCATTACAGGAAGTGGTTCAGGTGAAGTTTTAGATGCTGTTACAGAACGAATATCAGATGAAGAACCAGAAACTTCTGAAATCCCTAAATTTGCTATTATTGGTCAACCGAATGTTGGTAAATCTTCTTTAGTAAATGCGCTATTAGGGAAGGACAGAAATGTGGTGACTAATATTGCAGGTACAACTAGAGACTCTATACATTCTGTATATAAAAAGTTTGATAAAGAATTCATGTTGATTGATACCGCAGGAATTCGAAAGAAAAATAAAGTTCATGAAAATTTAGAATTTTATTCGGTTATGAGAGCGATTCGAGCTTTAGAAGAGGCGGATGTATGTTTCTTATTAATTGATGCAACACTTGGTGTAGAATCCCAAGATTTAAGCATTTTTCAATTAGCTTTAACTCGGAATAAAGGAGTTGTGGTATTGGTGAATAAATGGGATTTAGTTAAAAATAAAGACACCAACACTGCTAGAGACATGGAACGAAAAATTAAAGGGAAATTAGCTCCTTTCAATGATGTTCCTGTTCTTTTCATTTCTGTTTTAGAAAAACAAAGAATATTCCAAGCCATTGATGCAGGATTAGAAGTTTACGAAAATAGAACTCGCAAAATTAAAACTTCCGAATTAAATAATTTCTTATTGCCTATCATTGATAAAACATCTCCTCCTGCTAATAGAGGAAGATTTATTAAAATTAAATACATAACTCAAATCAAAACTTACTATCCTGCTTTTGCATTTTTCTGTAATCATCCAAAGCATGTTAAAACATCTTACAAACATTTCTTAGAAAATCAGATTCGAAGTGAGTTTGATTTTACAGGAGTACCTATTGGAATTTTCTTTAGAGAAAAATAATTATATCCAGCCTTCATTTTGATACCATTTCAAAGTAGTAGCAAAGCCTTCTTTGTATCCTACTTTGGGAATAAATCCTAATTCTTTACGGGCTTTAGCTTCACTACATGTCCAAGCGACTTGTGTAATTTCTTTTGCTTTTTCAAGATTCATCGTTGGTGCTTTCGTTTGGAAAAATGAACCCAATTCAGCTAATCCAGCAATGATATAGACCAAAAAATGAGGAATAATTAAACGAATGGTCTTTTTACCTAGTATTTTCGCAGCTTTATGCCCCAGTTCTAACCAATTTAAAAGTTGATCAGAAACAATAAAATACGTTTGTTGTAATGCCTCTTCTTTTATGGCCGCCAAATACATTCCTTCAATCAAATCATCAATATAAACTAAACTCACTTGTTTTTCACCGATTCCAATTGTGGGAATAATTCCCTTTTTCACCGTTTTAAAGAACAATAAAACTTCAGTATCTCGAGGTCCATAAACAACCGGAGGACGAATGATAGTATAGGGTAAATCCTTATATTTTGAATAAACAACATCTTCCATTTCTTTTTTACTTTTACCATATTTCGAAATGGTGTTAGACCTTGTTTCTTCAGTTACTGGGATATTTATTAGAGCTGGTGCGGAAGCCGCTAAACTACTGGTTATTATTATTTTTCGTATAGAAGAATTTCCCCTTGCAGCCTGTAATACATTCTCCGTTAAACCAACATTACCAGCTACAAAATCTTCATATTTCTTCGCTTTTATTGAACCTGCTAAATGAAAAATATATCTGGCATTTTGAAAAACCTTAGACAAAGTTTCCACTTCTAACAATCCACTGGGTATACATTCAACATCTAAATGTTCAATCCATTTCAAATTACTTGTTGGACGTACAATACATTTTACACGATGTCCTTTATTTAAAAGGAATTGTACTAAATGACTACCAATAAATCCATTAGATCCAGTTACTATTGAGATTATTTTTTCCATTTAGATAATTAATAGAATTTAAAACCGTTTATGCAAATGAAATATTTTTTATTGAATTAAACATTCATAATCATATTTAACTGTTATTTATTTATGATATTTGAACAATATAAATTTTTTAGATGTTTTATTACGCTATGAATATCTAAATCTATTACCTATTCAAATAGATTTAAAATACTACATTTTAAGGACAATATAAAATATTGAACTTTTCACTATATCTAATTTAATTAGATACTATGATAGGAAAATGAGAGAAACGAAACGGAAAAATCTATTTAGCAAATGCTATGATTTCACTAGAGCAGATGATATAAAATCTAGAGGTGTTTATCCATACTTCAAGGTAATAGAAGAAAGTGAAGGCCCAATGGTATATATGGGGGGCAAAAAAGTAATCATGGCTGGTTCTAATAATTACTTAGGATTATCTACCCATCCTAAAGTAAAAGAAGCTGCTATTGGTGCTTTAAAAAAGTATGGAACCAGCTGTTCGGGTTCTCGGTATTTGACAGGTACAATTGATCTACATGTAACACTCGAAAATGAGTTAGCCGCTTTCATGGGTAAAGAAGCTGCACTTATAATGAGTACAGGGTACCAAACCAGCCAAGGAGTGATTGAACCATTAATGTCAAGAGGAGATTATATCCTTTCTGACAAAGATAATCATGCAAGTATCGTCACAGGTAATTTTATATCAAAAGCAAAAGGAGCTCATCTTGTTCGTTTTAAACATAATGATATAGATGACTTAGAAAGAAGAATAAAAAAAATTCCAGATGATGCAGGTAAATTAATTGTTACAGATGGTGTTTTTAGTACGTTTGGTAATATAGCTTATCTGGATAAAATCTATGATATTGCTCAAAAATATAGTGCTCAGGTTTTAGTAGATGATGCCCATGCAATTGGTGTCATTGGCGAAAGAGGAAAAGGTACAGCTCATCATTTTGGATTAAATAAAGAAATAGATTTAATCATGTGCACCTTCAGTAAAACATTTGCATCCTTAGGAGGTTTTGTTGCTGGAGAAGAAAGAGTCATTAATTATCTAAAACATCATTCTCCTGCTTTTATTTTCAGTGCCTCTCCTACTCCTCCATCAGTTGCAGCAGCTTATGCCGCTTTACAACTTTTAAAGTCAGAACCACAAAGAGTACAAAAACTTGCTTATAATTCTAATAAAATTAGAGTAGGATTAAAATCTATGGGTTATAATGTCATGGATGGAGAAACAGCTATTGTACCTGTAATTGTAGGGGATGATGAATTGGCGTTTAAAATCTGGTCAGAATTGTTCAAAAACAACATTTTTGTAAATGTTTTCGTATCACCTGCTACTCCTCCTGGTAAAGCTATGCTTAGAAATAGTTTTATGGCAAGTCATGAAGACGAACACTTAGATAAAATTTTAGATGTATATCAAAAAGTAGGTAAAACGCTTGGGGTGATATAATTTTTTGTGGTAATGAATCGCTTCAACTATGTTTCTATTGACTTAATAATTTACAGCCTGAATTTTGATCAAATCAAGAATTGAAAATCAAAGCACTACATTTAATAGCTTAAAATATCTATTCTTTCAATATAAATCCTTTTATTGTCAGAATGATTGAAATCAAACCTGTCCTTAATAAAAAAGATCAAAAAGAATTCATGTATTTTCCTTGGAAAGTTTACAAGGGAGATGAGCATTGGGTCCCTCCTATCATCATGGATTTCAAAATGATTTTCTCTCCTAAACATCCATTTTATGAATATGGTACAATAGATCATTTTCTAGCCTGGAAAGATGGAAATGTTGTAGGTCGAATTTCAGCAATCACAAATGGGTTGCATGAAGAACATCAAAATAAAGAAGAAGCATTCATTGGTTTTTTTGAATCATTAAATGATCAAGAAATAGCGAATGCTTTATTTGATCATGTTTTTTCAGTATTAAAAAATAAAGGATATAAAAAAGTATTGGGACCTGCAAATCCAAGTATTAGTTATGATTATGGATTATTGGTTGATGGTTTTGATGATTCTCCTAGGATAATGATGACTTATAATCCGCCATATTATGTTGACTTAATAGAAGGATATCATTTTAAAAAGCTTAAAAATCTTTTCGCGTATAAATTAGATGTTGATAAAGCTGTCAATCATCCAAAACTAAAAAGAGTATCTGAAATTATTATTAAAAGATATGGCATTACAATCCGTCCACTAAACTTGAAAAAAATAAAAGAGGAAGTAGAAATCATAAAAGACATCTATACGGTTGCTTGGGAAAAAAATTGGGGAGATGTTCCCATGACAGATAGCGAATTTGCGGAATTAGCCAAAGCCTTTAAACCCTTAGCAGATCCTAATCTTATTCAATTTGCTTATATAGATAATAAACCTGCTGCCATTATTGTAGCTATGCCTGATTGGTACGAAGTCATGAAAACAATGGATGGTAAATTATTTCCTTTTAATTTCCTAAAAATATTTACCCAGAAAAAATCACATCAATGGGCTAGAGTCATTCTACTTGGAACGCTTCCTAAATATAGAAACAAAGGCTTGGATGGTTTGCTATGTTATACCGCTTTGAAAAAGGCTAAAGAACGAGGAATAAAATATGGTGAAGGTTCTTGGATCTTAGAAGATAATGTTATGATGAATAGAGCTATGCAAAACGTCTTTGGTGAAGTTTATAAAACATATAGAATTTACGAAAAGGAAATATAATCTAATGCAACATACTTAATGTTAGTAATAAAATTAAAACGGATACTCTTAAATAGATTTTTCGATTCTCTTTACTGAGTAATTTCATTACTGGCTTTTGGTGATATCGATTGATCTTTTCTTTTAAAAGATTAACGATTTCTTGATAATGAGATAATTTCCCTTTGTGCAATGCCAATGAACTTCCTTTTTTTTGCTTGATCACAATTCCTCTAAAAGCTCTTTTCCGCTGCATATCAGAATCATCCATTGAATAATATCCTGCCATTTCTTTAAAGGTTATAACCTTTTTAGTGAGCCAAGTTTTAGTAATTAATCGATCAGAATA
>JAHDFV010000083.1:4513-8091 GCA_020627985.1 Saprospiraceae bacterium | reverse complement strand
TGAAAGCTCAACTGTAGTATACTATATAAGCAAAGCAAAAGAAAAGAGAAGGAAGTCATCAAATCTAAAAATCCTTGACCCGTTTCGAAAAATTTAGGATAAGAATCCATAAAATTATATACACAACCAAAGGCTCCTCCAAAAATTCCTAAAAAGATATATAAGAACTTTGTCTTTGTGGGTAAAGAAGAAATAATAAGCGGTTGATCTGACATTTAAATCATGTATTTTAATTCGTCAACAAAGGTAACATCTAATTTAAATCTTTCTGTTTTTGTTTAAATAGATTAAAAAAGAATAGTCAAAAACCACAGTCACAATCTCCCCTTTACTACTAATAATCAATCATTTACACAAAAAACCCTACACTTAATTTTAAGTCAATAGGATTTCAAATCGGTTTATTTAAGAAAATTTTAGGAATCAATTATAGGCAATTCTCGTTTAAAGAGTAGAAACAAGAATTTCTAAATCTAATTTTTTTAATTTTTGTATTGTAAATTTTCAACATGAAAACACTAGTGTAATATCTTCAGGAATCTAAGTAAAGAACTACATCTTCCTTTGATTCAAAGCTTCTCATAGTAACCGAAGCTCCATTCTTATTCCAAAAGCAAATGCTTTTCGGATTAACATTTTCTACAAGAATAAAACATTTTATTTCTTTCTAATTCTCAAACTGATTGACATCAGTTTAGAGAAATAGAACTTAATGATCATATAAAACCAATACATCATGAATACGATAACAAAAATCATCTATATCATCATATTAAGCTTTATCTCGCATTCTATTTTTGCACAAACCGTCCAAATTACAGGAAAAACATTGAATGCAGATCAATTAAGCCTCATTAAAAATGTAAGCATTACCGCTTATAAAAAAGGGAGCTCTTTGGTCAAAGCAACAACTATATCTCAGGAAGACGGTACATTTACTATGACTTTGCCTTCGACTGACGAATATCGTTTCGTTGCAGAAAAAAGGTCTTATTTATCTTCTGATATTGATATCAATATTCAAGAGGAAAATCAGCCTTTAGAGATTTTGATGAAACAGAAGCCTGGATATATCTTCGATGTGAGTTTAATTAATGCTGACTTCAAAAGAGGAAAAGCACAATTGGATGCTATTCAAGGTGCTCGTATTGAAGTCTACAATAATACAACGCATAAAGAAGAATTAGCACTAATGGACCATCCTCAACCTAGTTTTGTCTTTTCTTTTGAAGAAGGAAATCATTATACCATAATGGTTCGAAAAAAGGGATATCTAACCAAGCGAATTGAAGCATACATCAATATTGAAGGTTGTATCCTTTGTTTTGATGGTTTAGGAATTGTAGAACCTAATGTAGTAGATGTGATGGCACAAGACAATCAATTAGGAGCATTTTTAGCCAATTTAGAATTGGAACCTGTAGCCATTAATACCACTTTCAAAATTGAAAACTTGTATTACGATTATGATCAGTATAACATCAGAACCGATGCCGCTTTGGTTTTGGATAATGTTGTACAGGTATTAAAAGACAATCCAGCATTAAAAATAGAAATGGGTTCGCATACAGATGCTCGTGGATCTGATCATTACAATATGATTTTGTCAGACAAAAGAGCTAAATCTGCTGTAGAATACTTAGTAGACAATGGCATAGATCCTAATAATTTGACATGGAGGGGGTATGGTGAAACTCGATTAATCAACTCTTGTACTAACAATACAAGTTGTGAAGAAGAAATGCATCAAGAAAACCGTAGAACAGAATTAAAAATAACAGGGATCGAATATGAAGATCCTTTAGATAAAAAAAGTTTACGTGAAATTATAGCGCGTGAAAATTACTCAACGAGTTTTTCATATCGATAAAGTTTAATCGGAAATTCATTTGCTAAAACTTTAAAAATTAAACGTATGAAAAATCCAATCATAATTTTAGTATTCCTTTTTTCCTTGAATCATTTTTCGATAGCACAGGGAATCAAAGAACAATATCAAGATAAAAACAATAATCAAAATACAGTCATCGTAAAAGCTGATGGCGTTTCTGATATTGAAATTTTAAACCTATTAGATATTGATGATTATTCTGTGGGACAAGAAATTAAAATAACAACAGAAATGTTGTTAAAAATAAAAGAAAAATACCCAGACAAAGTCAAAGAGATACCGATTGTTATTTCGAATGTAGAAAAAGAAAACAACAAGCCAAAGAATACTTCTTTGATTGCCGAAGGAGAAATAAAAATTCAAAAGACTAAACCAATAACTGAAAGAGCTGCTTCTTCCAAAAAGAAAAAAATAAGCAAGAAAAAATCTAAGAAGAAAAGAGTTAAAAATCGTAAACCTTTGAAAAGGAAAAGAGTTAAAAGGAAAAAAACAAGAAGACAAATCTTTAACTTTTCAAATACATTAGGTTGCTATAGATTCTAATGATCTAAAATTAAAATTAAGAATTTTATCGGCTTTAAGGAAAAATTCTTGAAGCCGATAAAATTTTAATAAAAAATTAACATATCAAAAATACGATAAGATATTCTCAAGAATGAAGTCGTTTTACAATTTTTCAAATTCACCTTTTTCTTATAAAAAGTTACCATTCAATCAAAGAATAAAGCATTTTTAAGGTTTTAAAGATAAGACTATTATAAACGATATAAATATCATTACATTTTGGATTTATAAGGATTCTTTATCAAGTTGCTCTTTATACATCATTCTCATGACAAACCACCTAAAAACAGAAGCTTCTACCTGTCACAAATTCTAAATTATGGTTAAAATTTAGTATATTTGACCGCCATTAACCCTGGGCGCAAAATTAAATTACATTTATCATTTCATTAATATCTAGTATTAGAAAATAACGTCTATTAAATTCCTAATTGTAGAAATTGTATACAACTGATCTCCAATACAATTTGAACAAAATCAAAAATAGATTATTCTAATCTTGATTTTAAATTATTTAAAAAATTTTACAATGAAAAAGATTTTTTTATTCTTTCCTTTTCTATTTCTATTTCTCAATCAATCCTTTGCACAAAGGACTTGTTCACATAATTCTCATATGCAAGAATTACTACAAGATCATGATTATGCAGTAGAACATCAGAATCGACAATTAAATTTTCAATCGATTCATGATGCAAATGCTTACTTAAATAGAGCGCAATGTTCTAATCCAGTAACATTACCAATGGCTGTCCACTATCAAGGCTTATCTTCTGGATATGATGAAGCTTGTTTAATTGCATTAGCTGAAGCTCAAATTCAAATTTTAAATGAAGATTACGGTGGGTACAATGCAGATATTTCAACATGGAATAATTCTGCTTCACAATTTTATCCTGGAGTAAATAATGGAGAAACTTGTATTGCCTTTTGTTTGGCTACTCAAAATCACCCAAATGGATATGGCTTATCTAATGGTGATGTAGCTGTTACGTTTAATGCTACTTCTGGTACTAATGTATCTGCATGGAGTGGTTATATCAATATTTATGTTTACAATATTGGAGGAGGTACTCTAGGTTTCACTTGGAGGAAGCGGAAGATGGTGTAGCAATTGATGACC
>JAHDFV010000083.1:0-4503 GCA_020627985.1 Saprospiraceae bacterium | reverse complement strand
GGTACTCTAGGTTTCTCTCCACTTGGAGGAAGCGGAAATGGAGATGGTGTAGCAATTGATGACCAATCTTTTGGAGCGGGTGCTGGTTGTGGTTCTGTTGCTCCAGGTGCTCCATTCAACTTAGGTAGAACCTTAACACATGAATTGGGTCACTATTTAAACCTTGATCACATTTGGGGTGGAGGTTGTAACTCTGATGATGGAGTTGCTGATACGCCTTCTCAACAAACTTCAAATGGTGGTTGTCCTACTTTAGGTGGAACTTCTTCTTGTAATACAGAAGATCTACACATGAACTACATGGATTACACAAATGATGCATGCATGTATATGTTCTCAGCTGGCCAATCTACCATCATGGAAAATTATGTAGCAGCAAATTTAACGAATGTATCTAGTAACTTTGCTAGTGTTTGTTCTTCTGCAGCTCCAACATGTACTGATGGAATTCAGAATGGAGATGAAACGGGTGTAGATTGCGGTGGTTCAGCATGCCCTGCTTGTGAAACTTGTTCAGATGGTATTCAAAACCAAGATGAAACAGGAGTAGATTGTGGGGGTGCAACATGTCCTGCATGTCCATGTACAGATAATGAAGTAACTGTAACAATTGTTCAAGACAATTATAGTTCTGAAACAACTTGGACAATTACAAATTCAAGTGGAACAGTAGTTCTATCTGGTGGACCTTATACAGATGGTAACAATGGTATTACAATCACTGAAACAGTATGTCTAGTTGATGGGTGTTACGACTTTACTATCAATGATTCATACGGTGATGGTATTTGCTGTAATTATGGTAATGGTTCTTATGCAGTTACAGATGCTTCAGGTGCTACATTAGCAAGTGGAGGTCAGTTCACCTCAACTGAAGTAACAGCCTTCTGTTTCAATACAGTGCCTACTTGTACTGATGGTGTACTGAATGGAGATGAAACAGGAATTGATTGCGGAGGATCTACCTGTCCTGCTTGTCCTCAATGTGATATACCAACTGGTTTAACAGCTGTAGCTAATGATACTTTAGCTGAATTAAACTGGACTGCTGTACCAGCTGCTGTTAATTACGATGTTAGAGCTCGTCAAGTAGGAGCTACTACATGGGTTACAGGTATAGAACTTACACCACCAGTAAGCTTTACGAACCTTAGTCCTTGTACAGAATATGAATTCCAAGTATTGTCTGATTGTTCTACTCTTGAAAGTGCATGGTCTTCATCATTTGTATTTACAACAACAGGTTGTCCTGAATCTTGTACAGATGGTATTCAGAACCAAGATGAAACAGGAATCGATTGTGGTGGTGCAACATGTCCTGCTTGTGTTTGTTCTTATCCTAATAATATTGCTGTCAACCTTGGAATGGATCCAAATAGAGTAAATATTTCATGGGATCCAGTATCTGGAGTTTCTGAATATCAAGTACGTTATAGAAGAGCTTTAACTTCAACTTGGTCAAATTTATTAACAACTACAACTTCTAGAGTAGTACAAGTTTTAGTACAAAACAAAGTATACGATTATAGAGTGAGATCTAAATGTCCTGATGGAACTTGGTCTGACATGAGTCCAATTGATAAATTTAGAACCGTACAATGTCTTGCACCTGTGAATTTAACACATACTCAACAGAATAATAATAAAGTAAAAGTCGAATGGACAAATTACGATTATTCAGATAAGTATCAAATCTTCTTTAGAGAAGCAGGAACATCTACTTGGTCTAAAATGGTAACATACTATGAAGGAATGAATTTCCGAGTATTGAATAACTTAACTCCTGGTGCTACATATGAATGGAAAGTTCGTTCTTGGTGTGAAGTTTCTTATGGTCCTTTCTCTGCTATTGAAACATTTACAAATGCAAGTGCAAGAGATCTCGGAGAATTATCATTTGGAATAGTAAATCTATATCCGAATCCAACATCTAACACATTGAATACTAACTTTACGATTGGAAAAGACAGTGATGTTTCTATTTCGATTACAGATGTTTTAGGTAGAACGATTTACCAAAATTCTGCTAATTATAACGAAGGATCTAATACTGAAAGAATTGATGTAAGTAGCTTTGAAGCTGGTTATTATATGATTCAAATTTCTGATGGAGAAAACGTTTCAACAAAGAAATTTGTCAAGAAATAGATATTCTTTTTGTATAAAATCAGAAGCCGATTCTCAAATTTGAGAATCGGCTTTTTTTGTATATTAAAAAGAGTATGAAATGTTAAATATATTCCATTTGTTAATGACTAAAATTCTGTTTTCCATCTATTAATCTTTATATTTATTCCACAATTCAATCAAAATATCAAATAATTGATAATCAGTTATTTAAAATAGATCTTCCTTAAAATACACATACGTATTAATCAACCAAATCCTTATTTAATATGAAAAAGATTATTCCTTTTTTACTTTGTTTATTTTTCTTAAATTCTATGACAGCACAGCTCAAACCTGTGCCTGAAATGATTCAAAATGAGAAAGCAAATGGAAGTGATTTTCCTGAGGTAGAAATATTCCAAAACAATCCCATTTCTATAAAGAATCATAATGATATAAAAAGAGTTTTACAAAAAGGTAGTATCCTTAATATCGTTCCAAATCAACTATCAGCACTAAGAACAATTGCACCACAAAACATTGCATTGGCAATTCCGTTCTTAGAAAAACCAGGCCTAGAATTAGAATTAACTAAAGTTGACATTTTTACTTCAGATTATCGTTTAACTACTAGTGATGGAAGAAAATTAAATGGAGATGCTGGAATACACTATTGGGGTATAATAAAAGGAGAGGTCAATACATTAGCTGCCATCAGTGTATACAATAATGAAATTACAGGATTCTTTTCTGATCCAACGGGTAATTATGTTATAGGACAATTAGAAAAAAATGAAGCCCACCAACACATCGTTTATAAAGAATCATCTTTAATTCCTACGAACCCATTAAGTTGTGCTACAGTTGATGATGATATTATCTACAAAAGGAATACAGATCATTCTAATATCGCTTATAGAACTGCTGGAGATTGTTTACGTATTTTTGTTGAAGTTGATGATGATATTCACGCCAATAAAGGAGCGAATACAGAAAATTTTGTAACTGGATTTTTCAATCAATCTGCTGTTTTATACGCCAATGAAAATATAACCATTGGATTATCAGAAATTAATGTTTGGACAACTACAAGTCCATATACAGCAACTAGTTCAGGTAATTTATTAGGACAATTTCAAGATCAATATAGTAATGCTAGTCCTTTTAATGGAGATATAGGTCACTTAATTTCTTATGATGGTGGAGGTGGAATAGCTGCCGGATTTTCAGGGATTTGTAATCCAAACATTGACAACAGTATGTGTTTTAGTGGTATCGCTTCTTCATATGCTAATGTCCCTACTTTCTCTTGGACGGTACAAGTATTCACTCATGAAATGGGCCATTTATTTGGTTGTAGACATACTCATGCTTGTGTATGGAATGGAAATGGGACTGCTATTGATGGGTGTTCTGGTGTAGAAGGAAATTGCTCTACTCCAAGTATTCCTTCTAATGGAGGAACGATTATGAGTTATTGTCATTTACAAAGTGTAGGTATTAATTTCAATAATGGTTTTGGCACACAGCCAGGAGATGTTATGAGAACGAATGTAGAAAATGCTATTTGTCTTTCTTCAACATGTGATGGTTTAAATGTTCCATCTTGTACAGATGGTGTTCAGAATGGTGATGAGTCTGGTATTGATTGCGGTGGATTAACTTGTCCTCCTTGTCCATGTAATGATAATCAATTGGAAGTTAGTATACAATCTGATAATTATCCAGATGAAATTAGTTGGGATTTTAAAGATTCTAATGGAAATGTAGTTGCTTCTGGTGGCCCATATAATAGTGTAGCTGCACAAGCTTTAATTGTAGAATATGCTTGTTTAGTAAATGGTTGTTATGATTTTACCATTTATGATTCTTATGGAGATGGCTTGTTTGATGGAACTAATACAGGTACTTATACCGTAAAAGATAGTAGTGGAGCAACTTTAGCTTCTGGAAGCGGAAACTATGGTGCTTCAGAAACTACGAATGTATGTCCTAATGGAGCAGCTACACCAACTTGTACTGATGGTATCCAAAACCAAGATGAAACAGGTGTTGACTGTGGAGGTGCTACTTGCCCTGCTTGTCCTCCTACTTGTACAGATGGTGTACAAAATGGGGATGAAACAGGTGTTGATTGTGGAGGGTCTAATTGTCCTGCTTGTCCAAGTTGTACAGATGGCATTCAAAACCAAGATGAAACAGGTGTTGATTGCGGTGGTGCAAATTGTCCAGAATGCCCTTCTTCGGCTTGTACAGAATTTAATAATAGTTCCATCTATGGTTGGGATGCTGGTCAACCTACAGCATGTGGTCAAGAAAATGCAGTAAATACAACCTATCAAGCGTGGACAAATGAAGGTTTTATCGCTCAAGATTTACTAACGAATCAAGCAT
>JAHDFV010000082.1 GCA_020627985.1 Saprospiraceae bacterium | reverse complement strand
TTGTTTAAAAGTAGTTTTTGTGTTTATTTGTTTGGGTTAGAGACCCTTGCCTTTCAGGCGAGGGTTTTCTTTTACCCCTTTATTAACTTCAACACCCCTTTTTTCCCTTCTTTATTTTCTACCTGCATAACATAATATCCTTTAGACCAATGCGCTGTTGAAAGAATTATTTCTTCTTTGAAATTCCCTGTAGCAATAACTTTACCTTTCACATCAAAAATGGAATACACTAAGTCTGTATTCGATGAATTATTTACTTGCAATGCAGCATCAAAAGGATGTTGCAAAACAGAAAGATTAGCATTTAACTGAGTATCAATTATTGAAGTAATCATGCTTTCTACCTGGAAATATGTTGTATCTGAATGACAATCATTACTTGTGATATATGAAACTTCAAAAGTACCTGATTCATTATAGGTATGTGTCCCTTTCAAATCATTAGAAATCATACCATCTCCAAAATGCCATTCTACTTGAGTTGCATTAATTAGGTGTTGAAGTATAATCTAAATTATTGGCATTCATTTCTGTTGTAAATTCTCCACCCAAAACATATTCACTAAAAATCCAATTTAGATTTTCATCTACAATTGTTTCTTGAGCGATGGTTTGGATCAGTTCTGCATCTTCTTCAGATATTGTATTAGGATAACTACCTCCTATCGGTGAATCGTTAAACATCATTCCATAAAAAACAGAAGCAGCAATATAAGATCCATATATAGAAGGATGACTTCCATCATTGGTATATAAATCAATTGATGAATCAGCTACACGGACTCTTCTCCAAGCTTCTCCAACTGGAGAAACATATGCCTTATTG
The DNA here is from genome assembly GCA_020627985.1 of Saprospiraceae bacterium. GTDB lineage: Bacteria > Bacteroidota > Bacteroidia > Chitinophagales > Saprospiraceae > JAHDCE01. The sequence continues at coordinate 12,991 of JAHDFV010000082.1, read as the reverse complement.
AGTTCAGCCATTTCAGTATAACTTTCTGTTAATCTTCCTTGCATTCCTTCATACGTACACAATGGCTCATAAAATTCGCAATTCGCTTGATCCCCATTTTCTCTTCCCCAGGTCATAAAAAATATGGGTTCCGTACAAGCATTAGCTGAGCGAATACTATCGACAAGAATTGAAGCAAATGGATATACATCTGATGCCACTTGATTTGGAGGAAAAGAAGGCATTTGACTTTGTTCTTGAAGTACGACGAAATCCCAATCTCCTTCAGCAATTTTAGACAAGGAAGTTGCATTGGTTGAATGACCATTTAAAGTATATCCTCCTGGCGTATTTTGATCGTATAAAAAAGTTTTGCCTTTTGACTCTGCAAATTGTTTTACCATATTTGGTAAATCATTTCCATAGGTATAACTGTTCCCTAAAAATAAAACTTTTAAACTGTCTTGCGCTTTTACAGCATTTAGAACGATAAGTAAAAACACTAATATTGGAAATACATTTTTCATTGCAAATATTTTAAAATCTCATTGGAAAATCCAATACATATAATAGCTAACATGGCAGCCAATACACCTATTTTATTTAAGGTTGATAATTTTTCTTTAAATAATAGGAATGCCATAAAAGCAGAACATCCTATAATGGCAACATTTAAAATGGGATAGATCACAGAACCTTCCCAGCCAGGTTGACCTAGAGCTAACATTAAAAAATACAAGGAAGCAAAATTAGGAATTCCTAAAATAAAACCTCCTAAAAATTCCTTTTTCCCAGGTTTCATTCTCCCTTGAACTAAAAAATAACTCCAATAGATTAAACCCATTATACCTGCTAATAAAAACAAGAAAATTAAAAAGGATGGATCGTTTCCTTGAGGAGATACTTTTAATTCAACATATTGTAATGTGATACTTATTATCGCATCAATTAAAAAAGTTAGGATAATAAAATAAAAGAATTTTTTAATTAAATCTTTTGAGGCTACCGTCCCTTCTTTCTCTGATGGATAATTGGTTAATACCACTGCCAATAATGCTATGATTACTCCAATTATTTTAATACTATTAACACTTTCATTAAAATAAAAAATCCCAAAAGCTACTGTAATAATTAATGACATCTTTTGAGCTACTGAGCCTATGGTTACACCAAAAATTTGTACTGTTTTCGCTACAATATTAAATCCTGTCACAAATAAAAAAGCTAATCCTAATGCATAGGGAAACCATTTTTCATTCCAGAATTCTTTCGGTATTGGAAATTGCCCCAAAGCGATCGAACCTGATATGGCACAAACGAAATAGTTAATCGTTATCGCTCTAAACGTATTGACATTATATTTTTGAAATGCTCTTAATATTAAATTAATACAAGTTGTACAAACAATACTTAAAACAAGATAAAGTAAACCTGGATCCAATATCTAATATGTTTTAAATGGATAAATAAGATGCAAGATATCTTCTCCTACTTTCTTTTTTTGATAAATTTCTCCTTTTGGTAAAACAGGTGCTTTAATTCCTGATTTTAAAAAAATAGCTGCTTTAAAAATTCTTGCTTCATCCCAAAGGTTTTCTTGAATAAAAGACTTTAAAACTTGTGCACCTCCTTCAACGATCAGTGATTTAATATTTATCTCTTTTAATTTACTCATTAAATCAGAAAGCGATTCGTTTTTAGAATCATGAAGAATCGTTTTAATGTTGGGGTGTTGAATTTCTTTCTCAGCAATAAAATAGGTTTTCGCAGCTCCATCAAAAACATGTAAATGGTGTGGTAATCTACCTTTAGCATCTAATACAATTCGAATAGGACTTCCTCCAGAATATAATCGATTGGTTAATCTAGGATTATCTATTTCTGCGGTATTCGTACCTATTAAAATAGCTGTTTCTTTAGATCTCCATTGATGGACTAATCTTTTACTTAGCGATCCCGTTAACCAAACTTGTTTCCCTTCTTGTCCTATAAACCCATCTTCACTTTGAGCATATTTTAGTATGATATATGGTCTATTTTTATCTAAGCTGGTTAAAAATCTTCTGGCTAAAAATTGTCCTTCTTTTTCAAGTACTCCAATGATAACTTCTACCCCATTTTCTTGTAATCTATTTATACTTTTCCCAGCAACATTTGGATGTGGATCTTTACAAGAAATTACCACCTTTTTTATCTTTTCCCTTAGAATTAAATCGACACAAGGTGGAGTTTTTCCGTAATGAAAACAAGGTTCAAGGTTCACATATATTGTGGATTCAGGAAGATATGGCAAATCCGATTTACGAATACTTTTGTAAGCATTCACTTCAGCATGATTGCCGCCATATTGTTGATGATATCCTTCACCGATGATTCGGTCATTATATACAATTACGGCACCAACGAATGGATTAGGTCCTACTTTATGATCACCTAATTTAGCTAATTGAAAACATCGCTTTATATATAACTCATCCTTCGTCATGGTGTAAAGGTAATAATTCGTTTCCTATGATTACTTTTACACTAGAATTATTAATTATGGTTGAAAAAAGAATTAAAAGATTTAAAGATGTTGTCAGAAAAAGACAACCGAATTTAACAGTGATTTTAGAAAATGTACATGACCAACATAATATTGGTGCCGTTATGAGAACCTGTGATTCTATTGGTATCATGGAAGTATATATTTTACAATCCAGAGAAAATTTTCAGGTGACGCATGTTACTTTAGGTAAAAGAACCTCAGCGAGCTCTAGAAAATGGGTTGATGTTCATTTATATAATAATCTGGATAATTGTTTTAAAGCCATTCGGAAGAAATATGATAAGATTTACGCAACGCATCTTTCATCAGATGCTAAGACATTACATCAATTGGATTTAACGGAATCCGTGGCGCTTTTATTTGGGAATGAAAGAGATGGAGTGAGTCAAGAAGCTTTAGATCGTTGTGATGGAAATTTTATTATTCCTCAAGTTGGTTTTATACAAAGTTTAAATATTTCGGTTGCAGCAGCTGTTACTTTGTATGAAGCTTATCGCCAAAGAGAAGCCAAAGGATATTATTCAAACTATCCTGTTTTAAGCCCTGAAAAACAAGAGGAATTATTTTTAGAATACAAAAGAAGACATGATGATCGTGTCATTAATAAACACATTGAACCTGAAGGATAAATTTTTTAAATTAAAAATTAAATCAAATGGAAATCAAAGCATTATTAGCCGTGACACTTATTTTATTTTCGATAATTGATATTGTTGGAAATATTCCTGTAATCATTAGTTTAAGAGAAAAAGGAAATAAAATTGAAGCAGAAAAAGCAACCATTGCATCAGGTCTTTTAATGATAGCTTTTTTATTTGTCGGTGAAGGAATTCTTTCATTATTCGGTGTAGATGTAAAATCATTTGCTATTGCGGGTGCCATTATTATCTTTTTAATGGGATTAGAAATGGTGCTAGGAAGAGAGATTTTTAAAGAAGACAAAAATGTAAGTACAGTTTCTATTTTCCCTATTGCCTTTCCTTTAATCGCAGGAGCTGGTACTTTGACCACTATCCTTTCCTTAAGAGCAGAGTATAATCAATTAGAAGTGGGTCTAGGAATCGTTATTAATTTATTCATAATTTATATTGTCATTAAAGCCTCAGGTTGGATACATAAAAAAATTGGGAATCAAGGCTCAGCAATTTTAAGGAAAGTCTTTGGGATTGTTTTATTGGCAATTGCGGTAAAATTATTAAAAACCAATCTTGGTTTTTAATTCATTTCCATAAAAAAGAGGCTGTCTTTACTTTTGAGACAGCCTCTTTTTATTTTTAATTCAATTCAACAATTACTTCAATATTTTACTTGTAAATATACCACTTGAACTCGTTACTTTTAACCAATATACTCCCCTTGGAATTGATGCTAAATTTTCAACAACAATTGGCTCATTGATTTGAGCATCAATATTTGTATTTAAAATCTTTTTGCCTGAACTATCGAATAATTCAACCAAAACTGTTTCGTTTTTCACATTAGGAATGACAACCGAAATAGCATTTTTAAATGGATTGGGCGTAATAATTAATGGTTCAGTTTTATTTAATCCAAAATGAACCTCTTCTACATGTGTATATGTAAAAGAACCATCTTTATCTAATTGTTTTAAACGATAAAAGTTTTTTCCAATTTTAGGTTCTTTATCCGTGAATTGATATTCTAATTTAATGTTAGAATCACCAGCAGCATCTACATTGCCAATAGTTTCCCAATTATTTCTACCATCTTTACTCCTTTCTATTTCAAAAACAGCTGTATTTAATTCTGAAGCAGTTGACCAATCTAGAACAACATCATTTTTATTCGCCAATGCATTAAAAGACAATAACTCTACAGGTAGACCTACCACACAATTAAAGACCATCAAATCATCAATATACCAACCATCATTTCCATTACAACCATCAACCCCTAATTCAAAACGCAATTGAATATTATCATTTGCAGCTAAACCTAAACTACTTAAATCGATCATGGTTTGGCCCCAAGAACTAGTAACACTTCCACCATCTGCTCCAGTAAATGCGATTTCATTCTCCATCGGATTATCATTACCTGCACCTGCTGTATTTAAAGTACTATTATAAGGATTCTCTAAAAATGCAGCACTAGGTATAATCGTCCAAGTACCACCATTTAAACTATATTTTATATTTCCTCCATCCCAATTGGTTTCCATTGCCACATAGTGGTCAAATTTTAATTTAATCGTAGTGGTAACTCCTGAAGGAATCGTAATAACTGGACTTTCCATTCTAATGATACCATTATCAAAATCAGTTGAACAATTACCCACTGGAATTGGATCAGGACCAAAAGCAGCAGAACCAGATCTTCCTACGGGTAAACTAGAATCAATAATCCATTCTCTAGGATCCCAATCTGCAGGGTTTACGGGTAATTGAGTTATTGTCCAAGCAGCAATTCCTGATTCAAAATCATCTTCAAAAATAGGATCTGCTCCACTAGAAGCATCACATAAATTTTGAGCAGGCTGCGCTAAGATGGTTGTGAAACCACAAGCAGTTGGTAGGGTTCTAAGTTCTACTGCTGCAACTGCTTCCGAAACTTCTTGACAATCTGCAACTGTAATTATTTCTCCTGATAATCCTGCAGGAACGGCTGTAAATGATAAGCCTTCTAAATTTATACCGACTAAATCTGCACAAGCAGCTTCTAGAGCATCAGCTTGATTGACAAAATCACTTGTATTGGTTAAATAGATATTCAGTGCTCTCCAAAATATGTGAGCAGATTTTGTAAATCCTAAAGAATTAATCGTTTGACCATTATAGGTACCACCATCGACTAATAGAGCATATGCGTGGTTATTTACTCCAGAATTAATGTGTACGCCACCAAAATCTCCCGTACCACAAAAATATACTCCATCTGTTACTTTCCCTGGATGACCATTGCAATTGGGATCCCACATATCTCGTATGATTCCAAGAGAAGTAGCATCTTCACCCATTTTCCATCTTAAAGAATTATTACAATCTGTTCTTAAGGATAAATCTTCTCCAGCGTCTTCATATCCGTTTAACAAATCAACCGTTTCACCCCATATATCAGAATAGGATTCATTTAAAGCTCCAGTTTGCCATTGATAAATTAAATTGGCATTATATTCTGTATAAGCATGTCCCCATTCATGAGCTACTACATCATCTGAAGCCGTACCTGTACAATAGTTCGCTGAAACGCCATTCCATGTTGCATTCGGACAAGCGATATTTGGATTATTATTAATGGTTAACATTTCTGCATCTGCATCATCATATGAAGTAAAACCAAAAGCATGTTCAAAGAAATAATACATATGGGCAGCTGCTTCTAATTCATTTCTTTGCCAAATATCTAGCGTACCTGGAAATACATCACCTTCCTGCCAGATTTGATTCCCAGTATTATTTTCATACAGTCTGCGAGACATGGCATGATGGAGTGCAGAAATCTGTTCAATTATTTTACCTGAATGCGCATCGATATAGATAAAATCTCTAACATTTTCATCGTTTCGAACTTCAACTTCATACATTAAATAATCTCTACCTTGGACATTTTGAAAAATCTTATCTCTATAAACACAAAGTCTTGTATTTTTTGCAAATACAGGGGTATGTAATTCTTCTTGATGCTCTTTTGCAACTAATTCAATTGCAATTGCAGCAGCTTCTCCCTCATTAAAAACAGGTAACACATTTAACTCAGAAACAGAGGTTACCAATCCATTAATGGTAGTCAATTCCCCTAACGCATTAAAATGAAAACGAAGGTCATTGCCAAACACGGGTACTCCTAAATAAAAGGATTCATAAACTAAATGTTTGTTTCCAACCACTGGATCTTCGATTCTTTTCTTCAATTGTAAGATTTGTTTTTCATCATTTCCGTTAATGAATAAACCTTTATAATCTTTAAGAAAATCATCTACCTTTTGCTCAAGGTTCGTTCCTTTTAATCGAAGGGGTTGATCTTTAGGAAAACGAATAAATTGAAGTAAATCTGTTTCTGCTTCAATAGAAACTTTTGCATTTGTCTTAGCAACTAATTCAGATACAATTTCTTTATTAGTTTGTGCTTGTAGGAAGAATGTGTACAAAACACTTGAAACAATGAATAAAAATCTTTTCATAGAATAAAACAATTTGCTGGATGGTAAAGTTAAGAAAAAGGTTTAGATAAGCCATATTATCAAATATAAGCTACTCAGATATTTGAGCTAAAAGCCAATCTCTTTCTGTAAGAATTTCTTTTTCTTTGATTAATGATTTTATCTTCATTACTTCAATAGAATTTGATTTATTAATGTTCATAATTTTCTTCGTAATCGTAAGAATATTAATATAGTTTGTCTTATGATAGCCAATTACTTTTTTTCGAGTCAAATAAGTTCTAAAACTATCAATCAATGCTTCCAATGCTTCAAATTCTCCTAATTCAAAATACATTTTTAATAGCATCTTTTTGCTATCTAAATTAATGAGTACGTCATCAACATCCGTTTGCAATAAAATGAGCATAGCTTCTTTATATCTTTTTTGCTCATAAAATAATTTCGCTTGATTATAATCAAAAATAGGTTTTCGATATTTCTTTTCTAAGTGTTTTTTATTTTGAATGATAAAATCTTGTACCCAATCAAATGCATTCATCTTTAAGCCCAACGTTACAATATTAATGAAGGAATATCGAGACAAAACTCCGTCTTTAATAAAGATTTTAGTATTTAAACCTGATTGATACAGTTCAAATAAATCTTCATTAAATTTTGCATCACCTGTATTTAATTGTTTGATGCAGAAATTAATTCCGATTAGACGCTCCCTTTTCCACATTACCAACGACTATCAATACAACTAATATAGATTGTAATAGTACTGGCAATTCTTCTTTAACAGATCTGGATGGTTTTATTTCTATGAATACGAATAATGAAAGTCATATTTCTATTGATAGAGATATTTATAATTCGACGAATGTTATGCCTATTATTAATGGTTATGATTGTTATTTGGCAAATCTAGTTACTACACTTGATCCTACATACCAACCCAATCCTTATGAATTAATTGCTATGGATGTCAATATGGACGGGACGGTTACTGCAGGTGATATTACACATATGCAAAATAGAATTACGCTAAATATCGGAGAATACCCACAGACATGGAATTCTGGAAATAATACTCCTTCAAAGGATTGGAGATTTATTAATGAAAGTGAAGTGAATACCAATTCTATTTATCAAATTAGTACGAGTTATCCTTTTTCTGATAATGTAGGATATGATCGTTTACATGTACCTAACATTCCTCTTTGCCTAGAGATAGAATATGACAATGCTGCTTGTCCATCTCCAATTTCAGATAATTATCATGGAATATTATTGGGTGATGTAGATAAATCTTGGAACTTAGGTGTATCCGATTTAAAAACAACTCAGACTGAAAATATTTATTTGGATTTAGAAAAATCTAATGTTGTTGAAGAAGATTGCAGCTTATTAATTCCAATGGGTGTAAGTCAAAAAGATATAGTTAAATCTATTGATTTTATTTTAGATTACAATTCGAATAAATTAAATTTCGATGGATTTATGCTTGGTGATGTCAATGATAATGACATGAGATCCGCATTTAATATTTCAGAAGAAAATCAAATACTATTTACTTCATTTGCTAATACCCCTGAAGGAATAGAAAATAATTCTACTACATTTTATTATGCTAAATTTTCAATACTTGATCCAGAAGAAGTCGTTAATGCAGATGACTTTACTTTTGTACATTCATTTATTGATGGACAGTTCACTGGAAGTAATATTATTGGAAGTGAAATCAGATGTAAAGAAATTTATGAAGGAGAACCAATTGTAAGTATCTCCCCCAATCCATTTTTAAATGATTTCACCATAGAACTAAAAGGATTCGAAGTAGATACTGAGTTTGAATTATACTTCTATGATATTGCGGGGAAATTAATTGAAAAAAGAACATTTACAGAAACAATCTACACTTACGAAAGAATAGGATTACCAACAGGTTTTTATTTATATAGAATTAAAGCCAATAATGAATTCGTAGATGCGGGGAGAATAATGTCTGCCCATCATTAAAAAATTAATACGTTTTTTTATAACTACTCTCTAGTTTAAACCGTAGAGCCATCTTTGTCATGAGGCGGCTCTTTTTTTTATATTGGAATATCATATTTTTCTTTCAAATCTAATATTAATTGTTCCATTTCTTTATAATCTTTTACATTTTCTAAAATGTATTTCTGTTCTTTAAAATCGACTCCGCCTTGTATTGTTTTAACTACATCATCAAAGAATAAATAACCAATTCCTTGACTATATTCTTTTGCAGCTATTTGTGTGATATCTTCGTAGAATAATTCTTTTGATCTTTTAAACAATCGATTATAAAAAATAATTCGTTTATTCGTTATTACATATTCACTAAAATTCAATTCCATTAATTTCAGAATAAAACGACCCAATAATATGTATAACCCTGCTAAGAAAAAATAAAACATTAAAGCGTAACCAAAATATCCAAAAGAATCAAAAAACCCGCCACCCCAAAACATAAAAAAACATCCGATAGACCAGATAATACTAAAAGGGATTTTAATCCATTCATTATTTTTTAGTCGTAGACGTCTAAGTGGTCTAAACTGTTTTATAATTATTTCATCTGATTTTAAATTTAAAAAATCATTTTTCATTTTCTAAGGAAATTGCTTTTTCTATTGCTTCATCTTTGCCACTAGAAATTTGTTGTAATAATAAATTAAAAAATGCTCTTTTATCTTTAGGATAATTTAAATCAATGTGAGGCGAAATACCTTTTCCTTCATAATTATTTCCATCAAGATCTTGATATACTTCATTCGACAAAGTGTATTCCCAGCCATTCGGCAATCTTTTATCTAAACCATCAGAAAAAATCCCTTCTGTATTTGATCCAATTCTTTTTACTCTTTTATTTTTCAACGTGGACATGACTGCTAATTCTGCAGCACTTGCTGTTTCATGGCTTGTTAGTATATAAACATTTTTCAAGAAACTAGGCTTATTGGGCGATAAAAAAATATTTTGATGATTGGTAAAGTCATTTTCTAATTTCGCTTTTTTAGTAGCTATTTTTATTTCATTTTCAATGAAACTACCTGTTATTGCTAAAGCTGCTTCATCCTTTCCTCCTATATTAAACCGCAAATCTAAAATTAATGCATTTGCATCTTTTAGATCCGTTAAAATCATTTCCATTAATTGATCTGCACCATCAATTTCATCTTGCCGTTGATAGGTTCTTTTGTTTCCGATTTCCTGATAATAAGGCGCTAGTTGTTCTAAGGTTAAATCCTTTGGCAAATCATAAAATGCTAAAAAAAACATGGCATTAATTTGAACATAAGCCATTTTATTTTTCATCATCCCCCACTTCGCAATACCACCATTATGAATTTTATATTCTTCACAATATTTTTCTGCAATATTATTTTGTGCTTGAACGCCTAAATAATACGGATCAATTATTTCTTCTTTTGATTTAGTTTGTTCTTTTTCATCTTTTAATTGCAGAGCTCTACTTGCTTCTTTTATTTTCCGGGGAACATCTAAGCTGACATGTCCATCATTTAAACTTGAAAGCATCTTATTCATTATTACATACAATTCTAACTCTGTTGTTTTATCTTTGATTTGAGGTTTATAGGTTTTATATGCTTCATTCCAATTAACATTTCTTTCTTCAAAATAACAATATTGCTCATTAAATGTATTCCACAATACTTCGAAATCGTGCATTGGGTTATTCACATTTTTTAAACAAATTTCAGGTAATTTGTTTAGGCGTATATATTTATACGTTTTAATATTTTTACGAAGGGTTAATGAATATTTATTGAAAAAATCTATTTTTCCAATATCTGCTAATAGACCTTCTTCATAAAGATTACAACCTACTTTACAAATATCATATTCTTTTATAGTATCCCCTTTTATTTCTAAAATTTTACCATAGCCTAATTGTTTCCAAACACCATCTGAAGAAATATTTAATTCTTCTGGTTTTATTTGACAAGCATTAAGTATGAATAAGCTAAGTAAAAAAATGAAACAACGCATAAATATTTATTTAGTAAGTTTATCTATTAATTCTAATTCATATTCTCTAGAAATGGGTTCAACAGAAATATTAGGATTTGACCATTTTTTAAAATGACTATAATAATCTATTAATTCCTCTACCGTTTCTTCAATAGATTTTAATTGAATATTAAATTCATTTTTTAATCTTGAATTATCAATTAATAAAAAATCTTTTGACAACCACAAAGGCAAACCCGACCACATACTAACATTATGTTGACTTAAAAACTCAGCCGTTGCTGAATGCAAAATGGGTTTCTTATTTAATTTAATTTGTGATAAAGAAATAAAATCAAAAATACTTGCTTCATAGGATGAACAATTATATGTTTTAAATTTATTTTCAATATTTATTGCATCAATTATAATTGATGACAAATCTCTAACATCAGTATATGAAATTTTATTTAAACCTTGATCTGCTACTAGGAATTCTTTATACGTTTTCACTTTATGAAACCAATAATATAATCGATCAGTATGATCATATTTTCCTATAATTAACCCAGGTCGCAAAATGATATAATCTAAATCTTTTTGAGCTTTGATAATTCTTTCACATTCTGCTTTTTTCTCATTATAATATAATTTAAGATCCAAATTTAATCTCTCCTCTTGGTTGCAAGGAACAATTCCTTCATCTTCTTTTATTAAATGTGGATTATCAGGAGTAAATTGATAATGGCTTGAAGTAGAAATATAAATATATCGACCTATTTTGCCTTTTTGAAGTTTAAATTGTTCTTCTAGAGGTTGTGCCCAATATCCCGAAATATCTATGACACAATCCCAATCTTGATTTGAAATTAATTTAAGATCTTTAACTTTAGTTCGATCACCGTAAATACGATGAATGGAATCGGGCAAATCACTTTTAGTTACTCCCCTATTAAAAAGAGTTATATCATATTTATTTAAAAGAATTAAATTCTCAATTAAAGTTCTTCCAACAAATCGAGTACCACCAATAATTAAAAGTTTTTTCATTTTCCAAAATAAAATTAAAAAATTACTTCATTCCTCTTTTACGACCATGTACACTACAAATCGGACAAACTTTAGGATCATGTCCTCTTGCAGGACAATATTCCCTTCCAAAGAAAATAATTTGAAGATGTAATTTATTCCAAACCTCTTTGGGGAATAATGCTTTTAAATCTTTCTCTGTTCGATCTACATTTTTACCTGTACTTAATCCCCAACGATAAGCTAAACGGTGAATATGGGTATCTACTGGAAAAGCAGGAACACCAAAGGCTTGACTCATCACAACTGAAGCTGTTTTATGGCCCACACCTGGTAGGGCTTCTAATGCTTCAAAACTTTCAGGTACTTCACCCTCATGTTCACGGATTAAAATACTTGACAAATCAGAAATGGCTTTCGATTTACGAGGCGACAAACCACAAGGGCGAATAATCGCTTTAATGTCTTCTACTTTTTGTTGAGCCATATCATAAGGATTGTCCGCTAATTCAAATAAAGCAGGAGTCACTTGATTCACTCGCTTATCCGTACATTGAGCCGACAACAAAACTGCTACTAATAATTCATAAGGACTTCTATGATCTAAAGGAATGGGAGTAGTAGGATATAATTCCTCTAAATGTTCTTGTATCGCTTTCGCTTTTTCTTTTTTGCTCATTTTCTTTTATACTTCTTCAAAATCTTCATCATCTCCTAAATTCAATTTAGCACCAGCTAATTCATTTAATGCATGTTGATCTCCCTGTTCTTTTGCTATTTGCATTCCATTTTTATACGTAAAAAACGCTTTTTCGATTTCTTCATTCTTTTCATATAGTTTTCCTAGATGGTAGTACAATCCAACATAATTGGGATCATCTTTCTTAAGATTTAGGAAAAAATCTAATGCCGCATTCAAATCTCCCAACCCTTCGTACTCTTTTGCGATGGCAAACAATAAAAATGAATCTTTTGGACTCTTTACTAACATTGTTTTCAACAATTCTAACCTATTTGACATTATTGTTCGTATTTTTGTTACCAATATAGGGATGTTGATCAGTTGTAAACAATAATTGATTCAAAAAAAATAATACAATATATTAATATGAAAAATTCAATACTATTTATTTTAATAGCTATTAGCAGTTTAGGAACGATAAATGCTCAAGATTTTAAATTTAAAAAAGGAGATGTTATTGTAGATGAAGAAGTATGCATGACTTATGAGAAAAATGCTACAACAGTTGAAATAACTACTCTTGATGGCGAGCAAACCATAATATTAAAATATATCCGAACAGGAGTTGGACAAAATGGTGGATTATACA
>JAHDFV010000081.1 GCA_020627985.1 Saprospiraceae bacterium | reverse complement strand
GATTATTTGGATGCTCCTATTACTAGATTGAATGCTCAGGACACTTCTCTACCTTACGCTTCAACCTTAGTTGATGCATATTTACCGAATGTTGGAAATGTAATTAAAGCTGTAAAAGGAGTTATGTATAGATAATAATATTCCCACTTATATTTAGTAATAAAAAAGAAGCTTTCTCACATGAGAAAGCTTCTTTTTTAATTTAATTCAATAAACAATTTGATAGTATAAAAAAAGCTAGGCTGAACATTCAACCTAGCTTTTTTATACTTAGATTAAAAGATCTATTAATCTTTTACAATTCTTCCAATAAATTCAGAATTACCGTCATTCATTCTTACAAAATAAACACCAGCTGCTAAATGTTCAACCTGTACAACATGATTGTTCATACCTTCTGAAGCCACCATTTCATCAGTAGAAATTATTCTACCAGCTACATCAACTATAGTTACTTCAATATTCGTATTAGAATTTGATATAAACTCAATTGTTGCAGTAGATTTGGTAGGAACTGGATAAACATTGATAAGAGCAAATCCTTTCTGATCTCTAGTAATTGTTATTACTTGTGATAAGTGCTCAGTACCATCCAAATCAATTGTCTTCAATCTATAATATCCTAAATTTAAAGGTTCATTATCAATTAAAGAATATTCAATTTCTTCGGTTGAATTACCTGCTGCATCTGTTCTACCAATTTCACGGAAATCAGAATATCCATCCTCTGATCGCTCAATAATATGAGTTTTGGTATTTTCTTCTGTCAAAGTATTCCAAACCAATACATTGTCTTTATCCCTAGCATATCCATAGAAATCAACTAATTCTATCGGTAAAGGATCTCCACAATCTACCGTAAAGTCTACAGTGATACTTTGAGATATACAAAACTGATTATCAGCTTCAACTGTAAATGTTGCTGTTGATGCTCCATTTAAATCAAATGCACCAGTTGTATTTGAAGAAGGTGCTACTGCTGAACCATCAATTCCTGTTAAAGTATAAGTTGGTGTTCCTGTTACACCTGGCATATATAAAACTGTAATATTTCTATCACAATCATCTGCATATGTAAAGTCTAAATCAGCAGCATCAATGTAAGTACAAGGAGTTGGACTCAGACTTAAAACTTTACCAGTTAAAGTACTAGTTACTTGAACCGTATAACCTATAGCATCAATATGAACACCTGTAAAACTATATTCTCCAGGATTCCCTTCTACTAGCGTTGCTCCTGAAACAAGATTTACAGGGTAAACTGTACCATTCATTGCTAATTCTGTTACATCCAAATTATTTACATAACTTAAACCCGTAACATTTGTTACTGTCCAAGTATCTCCTCTAGGACCTTCAACCCCTAATACTTCACCAAATTGACCATCCGCACTAGTAGTCGCATTGTCTAAACAAACACAAGGATCTGTAATAGAGAATTGACAATCAACTCCAGTTACAGTATGAGAAGCACTTGCTGTACAACCATTTCCATCTGTAACAAAAACAGTATACGTTCCAGCCAGAACATTAGCTGTTGGGGTCGTTTGCCCATTTGACCATAGATAAGAAGTAAATCCTGCATCTGCAGTTAAAGCAACTTCGCTTGTTCCATCATTACACGTTTCTTCACTACCTGTTATAGCAACTGTAGGATTACTTAGGAACGAAACTGTTGCTTCCACTGAATTGGTACAAGTTCCTCCATCAGTTACTAAAGCCCAAACATCAACTGAGGTTAAATCAACTGAGGTTGCAGGAGAAATTAATGTACCAGCTCCATTAGGATCACCATCATACCAAGCTACAGTAGAAGTTGCATTTACATCTGTATCATGTTGTGTTAAATCATACATCGTTGAAACAGCATTACAAGCCATTATATTAGGATCTGTAGCCGTTGGAGTGGTATTATCTATGACAACCTGAGCATCAACAAATGCAGTATTTCCACAAAGTGCAGATTCTATTCTAAGTCTAAACGTAGTTGTAGTATTCACTGAGAATGGCAAATTATAAGGGAAACTTGCGACATTAAATCCAATGACACCTGGATCTCCTGGAGTACCATTATATAATACAAAAACACCATCCGTTCCTAAATTCCAACCAGGAGGAATATTAAATGTAACAGGAGTCGGTCCACATGAAGCGGAAGGAGCTGCGACTAATATTACTGGAGGGATTGGAGATGTATTTACAACTACTTCATATGAAACAGCAGCTGTTGTATTACAAGTTCCTTCAGCTAATACATAGTATGTTGTAGTTGTGCTAATACCTGTTACGGTAAATGTTGGGACTGCATCTGTACTACTTTGAATAGCAGAAGCTGCATATGGAGGCATTGCACCACCAGCAGTTGGATCTGAATCAAATAAATACCATGAAGCGCCACTACCTAAAGTTCCTCCTGTTAATGTTAAATCTACATCACCTGAACCACATAAATATGTTGGATTTCCTGCTAAAGAAGAAGGATCTGTAGAAGAAGTAGGTATTACAACTTCTACTGAAGTTGCAGTTGTAATATTACAACCATCTTCTGCTCTAACATAATAAGTACCTGTTTCTGGAACTAATATTGTCGTCGTATTTGCTGTAATGTTATCTCTAATAATTACACCAGTAGTTGTAGGATCACCTAAATATAGTGTCCAAGAAGCATTTGTTCCTAAAGTTCCACCATTGATCATTAATTCTACTGTACCACCATTACAACCATCTGTTGGATTTACATAAGTATATGTAATACTTGTCGGTGGATCAGAATGTAATAAAACTTCAATTTGAACAACATTACTTTCAGAAGAACAACCACCAGAACCAACGATTCGTTTAAAGTAATAAGTACCAGGTGTATTAAATGCAGGTAGAGGATCATAATCCTCACTCGTAGCACCTAATATATCAGAGAATACAACCCCATCAGTACTACTTTGCCACTGATATGAATAATTTGATCCATCACCACCTGTCGGTAAAGAACCATCAATTAAAGCTGTTGCAGCATTATCACATACTTCAGTAACTGAAGGTGTAGCAAAATTATTAGCAATAACTGGATTTACCACAAATGTTTTGAAAACTGGTATTGACCAACCACAACATTCTTCTCTAACTTGATATTTAACGGTGTGTATTCCAGCAGTTGTATATGGACCTGTATTACTTGGATCTGAATTAGTAGATGAATAAACCATTGCACCTAAACTTCCTAAATCACCAGTATATACTTCCCATGAATACTCTAATTCTGTACCTGAGGCCCAATCTGTTGCTTCAAGATCAACAAATTCATTAATACAAATCATTTGATTTGTTATTGTTAATGTACTTAAAGGTCTGTCTGGATCTGCAATTTGTAAATAAGAATTAAAGGTGACTCCATTCGCTATTAAATCTAGATCATCATTAGTAATTGTTGAATATATTTCAGCAGAAAGATCTCCATTGGCAAAATCAGGATTACCATCTCCGTCATTATCTACAAATTCAATACCTGTAGGTAATGCCCAATTAGCAGCTGAAGTCATGATTGGAATAACTGAATTTTTACACAATCTTGAATTATTGTATTCTATTTGTACAACAGGAGAACTTGGAATAGATCCACCAGAATTTGTACTATTCAGAACTATTCCCGAAGGAATAGAAGGTGCAGAACCTCCATCTAATTGAATAGCATTATTTATTCCAGTAGCACCATTTCCTCCATCACCACCAGATCCACCGCTAGATCCACCGCCTCCGCGATTTCCTCTATTGGAATCTCCATCACCACAACAATTACCTAGAGCACTTTGTCCCGTGGTACCACCACCATTTCCACCACTACCTCCTGTTCCCCCAGCACCTGGTGTACCTGAAGAAATTTCAGAATCTACGATTACTCCAGCCCCAGTATTATTATATAAATAAATACCAAATGAAGAACCACCGCCTCCTGCTCCAGCTCCTGCACCGCCGCCGCCGCCGCCGCCGCCGCCACCAGAACCACCGCCACCAGCGCCATCACAACTATCAGTATCTCTACCAGCGCCACCGCCACCGCCACCGCCAGCACCACCTCTACCTGATGTTCCATCTACACCTGCACCAGGTACAAAATAACCACCAGAGAATGATCCTGCTGTTGCATTAGCTCCATTGGCTCCATTATCTCCTCCATCAGTAGATGTTCCTCCAACTCCAGCTCCATTTAAATCGCAATTCCCATCTCCATCAGTATTACCACCAATACCACCGCCACCAGCAGTACTACCTGAACCTACCGGTGATGATCCACTATTTCCAGAAAACCCACTAGAACCAGATGTGTCAGGTCTACCGTTTCCACCTCTACCTCCTGCACCACCAGTTTGCGCATTTCCACCACCAGCATTTGAAGCATTAGCACCGCCGCTGCCGCCATTACCGCCATTACCGCCAATACCGCCATTATCATCACCACAAGAACATTGCCCAGCTGAACCTGTAGATCCACCTGAACCACCATTACCATTTCCACCATCCCATGTAGGATTATAACCACTTCCATTATCACCATCTCCTCTAGAAGCTGCACCACTATTAATATCACAACGGATAACTTCATAGCCTTGAGAAGTTGCTATATATAATCCATAATTAGAATAACCATTATGGTTTGTGGTATATGTATTCGTTATACTAGTAGTATTAATCTCTAAATCGATTAATTTCCAATTATTATCACCTACTGATTTAAGACCTAATCTATGAGCGACATTATTATTAATATTCTCAGTTCCAGAACAATTAATAATTGTTGAAGAAGTCGAACTTTTAGTCCAAATACCACTAGCATTTGTATAACCTCCTTCTATAATAACATCTGACTGTAAGTTGACAACACTTGATTCTGTATAGATTCCATTCGAAACTTTGATATGATTTCTTGCACCTCTATTAGCCAAAGCATAAGAAATAGTTGCATACGGAGAAGATGGTCCGCCACCAGCTGCTGCACTATTTACCCCTCCTTGAGAAACATAAACAAAATCACAATCTGGTGCTCCAACATTTACCAAACAAGAAGAAGATGATGGGACTCCACATCCGTCTATATATTGTACAGTAATAGTATATGAGCCACTCGCAGTTGGAGCTGTCCATGAAATACTTGATCCCGTTGAAGAAGATAAAGATCCTCCTGTAGTAGACCAAGAATAACTTGAAACATTTGTCACAGCATCTATAGTAGGTGGCTGTAATGTTCCTAAGCTATGACTTGTACCTGGTAATACAGTTGAATTACAAATACCAGATTGAACTGGAGGAGCATTATCTCCAACCCCATATGGATATCCACCAGGAGCATTTGTTGTACCATTCATTGGATTATAGGTTACAACAGCACAATCTGAAAATGTTGTATTTGAAGAAAAGTTAGCAGTACAATTTGAAGTTACTTTAGCTCTATACAATCTTGTACCCGCAATTTCATATGTAGTTAATGATGCAGATGATGCTCCAGGGATATCCACCCAATTAGAACCTGGACAAGCCGTATTTTCAGATATTTGCCATTGATAATTTTGACCAGTGTTATGGCCATTTGCATCTAAGGCTCCGTTTACTGTTAATACAACTGGCGTACCTGCTCCTGAACATGCTACATTATTAGCTAAAGGCTGTGTAGCAATATTTGGAGGATCATCATAATCCCAGTAATATCTATATTGAAAACGATAATCACCACACCAAGGAGACCAAGCAGTTACCCAAGAACAAGGCGGTGAAACTCTAAAGTTAACATTCGGTACTAATGGGTTAGGTGCATTACATCTTCTTGTATCATCGTTACAAAAGAATCCTGTTCCGTAAACACAATCTCCATCACAACCATCTTCTTCCCAACCATCAAAAGCTAATGAGAATGTAGTAGCTGTAGTTCCGTTTACATCTACTACTAAATCTGCACATGATCCACCACCACAAGTAGTAGTCTGTAAATCCCATAATGTTCCTGGCATACTGTTGTATATCCAACATGTGCTACCTGTGCCACCGCCAGTACCATTTTGACTACCTGTAACATTCCAAGTTGGTTCTGGATCCCCACAAAGGGTACAATCGCCGTAATTTGTTCTTTCTAATTTTATTATTTCTACTTGTAGATTTACATTTTGAGCCATTAGCCCAGCTGTAAATAACATCGAAATAATGATTAAGTAAATTTGTTTCATAATGATTGATTTAGTGATTTCAATTTAGATTTTGTGTATCATATTCCAGAGAAAGTATATTTTTCAATGACTAATGGGTCTTCTCTTTCCAAAATCAATGAATTTTCTCGTAATTTGTAATTGTATAATGTGTAACTTTTTTTTCCATCTCCACTCGAATATTCTATAATAAATTCTGTATCAGATACTTTGAAAGTGGCATTTTCTATTTTTCCATCTTTCATAAAGAATAATCCATAATCTTTTGTAAGAGTAAGTGGGGATTTGTCTTTATAAAGATCTCTCCAAATAAAGTTTTCTTTAGTTAAAGGTGTACCATCTTCTTCTCTTTTTGTTTTAAGTAGTACATCATCTAAATTCCATTCTCCTACAAATTTATTAACGTCTATCGTTTGTTGTTTTGTTTTTTCTGAATTAGGAGTAGTAGAAATTTGTTGATTATCAATTAACGTTTCGTCCGAACTTTTTGAAGCATAAAGTAAACCTAGTCCTAGTAGGACTCCTAATAATAAGAGGAACAATAAATTCTTCATGGTATGTCAGGTTTTAGTTTTCTCTATTAAAATTATGATCAATAATGAATTACAAAATTTTACAATCTTATTAACTCAAAACATGAAATAAATTGAATTATAACACTGATCAATTAATTCTAAACTTAATAAACTTACGAAGAAAATATTTACTATTATATTTTAAAAGACAAAAAAATGGAAGGATTTTCGATTCTATTAATATATTAATTTAACTTATATATTCATTATTTTATTTGTTTTTTAAATCATCCATTTTCTTCTTTAGAATATTGACTTTATTATAGTCATTTTTAAAGGTATAATAACGTATAGCAAATTGATAAGAATCTTCCATTTGATATCCAAAATCATAAGCTTTTAGAAAAGAATTAACCGAACTTAATGTATCTTTTTGAGTTAAATGATAAACTCCCATTAAATTATAAGACAAATAATTTTCTGGTGCTTCATTCATTAGTTGGTCAGCTATGTTTTTCCCTTGTTTTATTCTATTAGAATTAAAGTAAATAGCACCTAAATTAAACATACAATTAAATTGATATTTTTCTTTTTCGATACAATTTTTAAAATTTAATTCTGCTTCATTCCAATTCCCTTTTTTGGAATATGTTTTTGCTAAATTAAAGTATTGATCTGGATCAGAATTGTTTATCGAAATTGCTTTTTTGTAATTTAGAATAGCATCATTATATTTTGACTGATATCCTGATTGGATTTCTGCCAATATGTTATAACTTTTAGCGTATGTAGGATCTAATTGAATGGCTTTTTTAATCTTATTTTCTGCTTCTTTAATCAAATTCTTATCCTTATTTTCATTATTATTTAAATCATATTGATCTAAGCAAGTATTCGCATAAACTAAATTAGCCCAAACAGAATTTTCTAAATAATTGATATCGGATTTATACAAAGTATATTTCGAATTCCAATCTAAATTCCTTGTTATTGTTTTAAAGGCAAATGCTAATAAAATTATACCCATAAAAACATATCTTATTTTTATAAACTGTTTAATTTGTTCAGTTTTTCCAGGGAAGTTTAAAATTAAATATCCTAGCAAGATAGAGAATCCCAACGAAGCATGAAAAGAATGTCTTTCACCAACTATTCCCGTTACAGCTGGAATCAAATTGGAAAACATAAATATATAAATCAAGAAGGTAAAAATTCCAAATGAAAATATTTTATGCGATTTAAATGATTTAATACCTAGTCCTAAAATTCCAAAATAAATTACTGCCCATATCCAAACCATAGGATCAGATAGTCCAGATGTATGTAAAGTTTTATAACCATAATAAAATCCTAATGGATGGGGGAAGAAAAGTTTTTTTAAGTAAAAGCCTAGTGTAATCATTCCATACGAAAAACGGTTTGTAAGGGTATTTTCATTAACCCAAGGCACTTCAAAAAATTCGTATGTTCTCGTAAGATTATCTCCTAAAAATGAGAATAAAAGAATCATATATAGAACTGAAACCAAAGTACAAACAAATAGTATTTGAATATTTTTTTTTCGATCAATATTTCGAAAATAGAATACAGCTAAAGGAGCAATTAAAAGAGTAGGTATTGTTGATAATTTAGAAAAATGAGCAAAAATTAAAGACAAGATTGTTAAAATTAAAAATTTAATTTTATTAGAATCTGCATATTTCACAGCTAAAAATATTGTACATAAAGAAAAAATAAAACCTAACATTTCATCTCTACTTTTTAAGCTTGCTACTACTTCAGTATGGATAGGATGTGCTAAGAAGAGTAAGGTAATAGCTAATGAAAGTGTTTTCTTTTTTTCTTGGAATAAATACAATAAAAGATAGAATAAAAGAATTCCAATACATCCATATAAAATCACATTTATAAGATGATGCATTACAGGATTTTGTCCCCACAACTGATATTCAATGGCATAAGTAGCTTTAACTAAAGGTCTATAACCAAAAGTTTTTAATCCATCATTATAATATTCAGTTGTGAAAATTTCAGGAATAGCTTTAATTCCTTGATGAACCAATTCATTGTCTTGAATAACTAAACTATCATCAATATTAAATCTATTAGTTAGTGTATTTCCATATAATAAAAATGCAAAACCAAAAATGATTAGACTAATCCATTTATTATTTTGTAAAATTGACATATACTTGTGAAAGAATTAAATATTGATCCATAAAACTAATCAAAATTAATGGAACTTCGTCCTTTCCATATTCCAACTTCTCATTTTTTCAAAAAATCTATTCTTTGGAATGACGAAGAAGCTGAATCTAAGGTAAAAGATATTTTAGGACATCTTTTAGGAACTAAAAGTTTCTTTTTTGTTCCTTCTTGTTTTGCTGCTTTAGAACTTGCGGCTTATAGTTTAGATTTTACCCTTAATGATGAAGTAATTCTTCCTTCATTTACTCATGTAAGTGTTGCTAATGCTTTTCAAAGAGCTGGAGCTAAAATAATTTTAGTTGATTGTCTTCCTGAAACGATGAATATCGATCCCGAATCTGTATTAAAAGCTATTTCAAAAAAAACTAAAGCTATTGTTTATATGCATTATGCAGGTAATTCTACAGGTTTTACTGCAGTTCAAGAAATAGCAAAATCTATGGATATTGCTTTAATTGAAGATGCTGCTCAATCTATTGGTTCTAGTCAAGAAAAAAAGCATTTAGGTACTTTAGGAGATTTTGGATGCTTTTCTTTTGATTATCAAAAAAATGTTGAATGTGGACAAGGCGGCTTGTTAGTTTGTAATAATGAAAAATATTTAGAACGATTACAACGATTGTATTTAAATGGAACGAATCAGATAGAATTTAATCAAGGAAAAGTTGATTATTTCGATTGGCAAGATTTTAATGGTGGAAATTATCGTTTTTCATCACATTTATTCCAAATTTTATTACCGCAGTTATTTCATATTGATACGATAAATGGCATTAAGTTAAAAAATGCGTTGGATAATTTAAATCTTATCGGATCGTTTAATTTTAATTCAGCTCATTTTTTTAAAATTAATGAAGAAAGCAATCATCAAACGAATTGGATTTTATTTGAGGATCATAATGAAGAAAAGACTTTTATCCATTCATTGAAAGAAAAGAATATTCCTTTCCTCAAGCATTATTATCCTTTGCATCTTTCAAAAATGGGTAAAAATCTTCCATTCCATGAAACAACTGGTACTGCTAAAAAAAGTAAAAATATAATTAGACTACCTACATATATCCGATAAAAAATATTTTACTATCTTATTTCTACTAAAGATGGGTCAACATGTAGTGGAAAAAAAATACCACTAAGAAGAGAAAGAAATATAAAGAGGAAAAATGGAAATACAATTAATAAAAATATTTTTGCAAAAAAAAAAGAAAACACAATTATTAAGAACAATATTAAAGAAAGTACACCTAGTCTATTATTATCACAAGTATAAAATGAACGAAAATAAAACCAAAGCAATGCTAAAACATTTGTTCTTGATTTTTCATTCGGGTTTTTATTCGTTTCATATTCCACTTTAATCATTTCATAATTAAGATCTTTAAACCCTCCAACTAAAAAAACATCTAATTGTTTTTTTAAAATTCTATTCTTCGGTAAAACAGAAGCGTCAAAACATCTAAAACTTGAATTCCTTTTTTTCCCTGCAATAAAATCTAAAATAATTCTTATGGTAGATCTAAATATATCTCCTTTCAAAAAACCATAAATAATAAAATTAGTTTTATCGTTCGACTTACTCAATAAGCTTTTAATATATTTGGGATGGTATTTTAAATCATCATCTAAAGTGATTATTACATCACCTTTACTTTTCATTAATCCGAAATTAGTAACTAGGAATTGACCATAATTTTGCTTAGTCCTAAAAGATATTATTTTATTAGAAATTTCTTTTAATTTTAATATTTCGTTATATGTATTATCAGGACTAGCATCATCAAGAATTATTAATTCAAAATTATTTATTTTCAATTGAGCAATTTCTTTGAAAAGAATTTCAATATGTTTATAAATAAATTTCTCACTCTTATATGTTGGAACAATAATACTTACCATACATTATTCTCTTTTTAAAAATTTAAAATACGAAGCATTTATACAAACATCTCCTTTCATTTTTTTTACAAGCATTAACACTAAATCATTCTTATAAATTGGATAAGATATTATTACATCATCACTTTCAAATTGATTTAAATGCTTTATTTCAGAAACGAAATAACCTGCATTAAAAAGTTGATTTTTAAATATTTGAATATCTTTAAATTTTCCTTTTATTTTATCTTTTTTAGAAACATTTAGCAAAGGAAGTATATTATATTTAAATATTTCTTTTTTGGGCAACATTCCTTCGCCATCTAAAGAAGCAGTTTTTAAATTTGCTATATTCTGAACCTGAACAGTAGCTTGGACTTTATTTATTCCTTTTGGTATTAAAAAATCTCTATATGCTCTCATATAAATTTGACGCCCAAAATTTTCTAACCTGTATTCAGGCAGTACTCCACCCATGTAAGCTTCTGCTGTTGTTTTGTTTAAGTAATTAAAAATTATAAAACCAACAGGTACATCCTTATTATTGTATGCAATAAAACCATCTTTATCAGTATCTAAATTTTGATCAAACGAAGAGCCATAACTAGCATGTAATGGGAATAATTTATTTACCGGAAAAACATTAGCTGAAATATCTGTTTTAAAATAAAAAGGAGACGTTCCTTTCATCACTTCATATATAAGATACTTCATTAATTCTTCA
Source organism: Saprospiraceae bacterium (assembly GCA_020627985.1). Classification (GTDB taxonomy): domain Bacteria; phylum Bacteroidota; class Bacteroidia; order Chitinophagales; family Saprospiraceae; genus JAHDCE01. The sequence goes on along the minus strand of JAHDFV010000081.1, from coordinate 2,344 downwards.
TTCTTATTCTTAGAGTATCTTTTTAAATAAAGTCCTTGGTATTTATCTACTTCATTTAATTTTTTATCATTTAATTCCACTTCACAAAGAACACTAACATAATTTAAATATGAATAAAAATTATGCTTTATAATATCATTATAAAACTTATTATTTTTTCGATCTATATTAAATTGTATTAAATCATATTCACCAATTAAAATTTCATTTAATAATTCATTATTATTAAAGTCTTTGAAATTTATAGATGCCATTTTTAAATCCCAATAATCACTTTGATCTTTTGAAGGATGGAGCATTTTTCCCATTAAACAAAAGGTTGTTTAAATGATCTACTTTCTTTAGGTCCGAAATAATTATCTAAACTAGAAGGAGGTTGAGCATAACAACCTAAAAGTTGCTTGGTTTTTTCTGATAAATTATCAATATTATTATTTTGAAGAATTCTAGGAATATCAATTCTTTGCTTCATCCAAGGCCTTACAAATCCTAATAATAAACTTGTCCTCCATTCATCTGTAATATTTTCTCCAGCTGCATGCCAAATTCTAGGATTAAAATAACAAACGGAACCTTTAGGTGCAATTAATCTTTCTGCATTATTCCAGAAAAAATCTTCATCAGGTGGATTTAATTTATCTTGAGAACCTGCAAGAAAATAAGTGCAACCATTTTCTTCCGTAAATTCATCAACACAAATCATTACAGCAACACCTGAATTATAATTTGGGATGAGTCTAGGTAAATCTACATGAATCTTAGACCCTTTTAGTTTCCCATTATATGGCGGCAAACAAGCACTGCTATATAAATAGGTAATAAACCATTTTTCTAAAATCCATTCAATGGGTTGTAAAAATGAATCATTATTAAAAACATCAAAAAAAATTGGATGTTTTTTTCCGTATTCAGGAGCACAAACTAGTAGTCCATATTCGGGATAATTTGTTGTCCCTACCCTTTCAGATTCTTCTTTGACACAACTTAATAAAGAAGATTTGATATTAGATAAAAATTGATCAGAAAAATTAGTATTTAATACTACAAATCCTTTACGATTAAATTCTTTTATAAATTGATCTTTATTTTTTTCCATTTAATTCCTCGTATTTATCTTTTCGATCTTTTTCTTTTATCAATTTACCCAAAATTGGACATTGTCCAGAAATGATAATTTTAATTCTTTCTATTGCCACATCATTATCTATTGAAGGATTTTCATTTCTTAACCGAACGAAACATTCTTCCATTTTTGAAACTTCAGTATTTAATTCATCTTTAAATGTATTCGAATTAATAGAATGACTTTCTTTGTTATATCTGTTAATATCTTCAGATACTAATTCAATAACCTTTTCTGCACAAATACAAGATTTCTTTGCAACTATGGTATCTAATTCAACGTTAATTTGAATGGATTCAGAAGGATTAATTTCAATGTTATCTAGTTTATCAGAATTATTTTCTTTTTCAAATTGACAAGAAAAGATAAAATTAATTAAAATTAGTAAAATTAGATATTGCTTAAACATATTAAGCCTATTCAAATTAGATTAAAATACGAAATTTTTAATTACTCCAAGTACCAGAATTTGCATTACAATTTACACAAGTAACAGAGAGTTCAAAATCAGCAGTAGTTGTAAAAGTACCTGAAATATAAATTAAATATTCAGTCCCATTTGTTGAAGAAAATGTAATTTCTGATGTATTGGAATTCCCCCCATTATCATCTCCTCCAATACAAGATAAAGAAGAACAAGGGCCAGCATAAATAGTTATTTCTGTATCAACACCTGCTGCGGTACCCGCTTCATCTGTACTTAAAGTTATATCAGATCCATCTCCTGTTATTGTGTACCAAACTCCTGCTCCAGGAGTAATGCCTCCACAAGTGGCTGGAGCATCTGTAGCAGTTGCACCAGCTAATGTCCCTACATAATTCATTCCACATGTCATTGTAATTGCATCATCACAAAGATCATTGTTTGGGGTTGTTGTGATCCCAGTTGATGGTGTAAAACTATAAAAACAATCAAAACCATTTACAGGATCTATCATTACAATATAATCATTCCCTGGGGTTAAACTTGACACATTTATTGTACCAGATCCTTGAGATAATCCATCTGAACCAGAACAATATATTGGAGAATTGGATTCAATACCTGAACAACCCACTTCCCAGATTAATACTTCTAATCCTGCTGAAATTGCTGCAGCATCACAATTTGAAATAGTATAATCTAATTCAATTGCACTTGCACCAGCATTAAAAGTATACCAACCAGTTCCTTCGAAAATTATAAAACCTGTTGCTGCACCACAAGCACCAGGATCATTT
>JAHDFV010000080.1 GCA_020627985.1 Saprospiraceae bacterium | reverse complement strand
TTAGGGTATTGACCTTTTTTAATATTCTAATTTCCTATTGATGTTTTTCTTTCTCTTTCATTTGTTGGTAATTTTGATACACCAATCCTATTCCAACTACTGAACCAGAACAACCAATGAGAACTTGATCCGAAAAAATTAATCCTATTCCTCATAGGATGGTTAGAGCTCCAAAGCAGATCCAAGGAATTTCTGATTTCCATCAATAAATCTTTATTTAATATTTTTAGCAATTTGCATTAATAAAAAAGTCTCCCTTTCAATAGACATTCCTTTTTTTGGACTATTCGCCATGGTTTTTTTGTTGTGTTCTATAGCATCATGAATATTGATCCAAATAGCTTTCATACCATTTTTGGTTTCATAGTCTTCTAATTTAGCATTCCCGAGTTCTTCTTCAATATCACAAGTATAACAATAAGAAATCATGTGTTGTATATCAAAGTCTGTTTTATACCAAGGTCTATACTCTTCATAAATTCCAAAAGGTTTAATGTTTTTAATGTCTCTTGCTCCCGTTTCTTCTATTAACTCTCGTTTCATTCCTTCTATTTTATCTTCTCCTTCATCTAATCCGCCACCAGGAAGACTATAGTCTTCATAACGTTCAGTATAAAGTAATAAAATATTATTTCCTTTTAGCGTAATTCCCCTAGTGGCAAGTCTAGTGAAAACTGATTTGTTTTCAAGGGAATTAATTTCGGAATGAAAATGAGTTTTTAATACTTGCATTTAATCGTTTTATTTTTCTGTTGCAAATATAGGATTATCTCGGTAAGGAAATATTCATGTCTAATTGAATCTATAATTTTATTTCCTTTTCCATAGCATGAAATGGATGTTGTCTTTCTGGAAAATAAACATCACCTCGAATGATATATTTTCGGTTTTCATAAAAAGTTTTAGCAACTTTATTTTGACTATAAACATCTAACCTGATCGTAGTGTAATAATTCTTTATGGCATATTCTTCAGCAAAATTCATTAATATTTCTGCATAACCATTTCTTTGATGATTTGGATGAATAACGAGTCTGTGAATAACTAATATCTTAGTAGGATTAAATTTCCATTGAATGGATTGATATTCTTTTTCTTGTACCTGACTAATATTTATTGCACCAATAATTTCTTTTCCTTTTTTTAGAATATAAAGGAATCCATTATTGATATCTCTTTCAAGAATTGATTTGGTTGGATAATTATTTGTCCATTGTTTGATTTCCTTTTTTTCTAAATCTTCTTTCGCTTTTTGATAAATATTGAATAGTTTATTTAAATCAGATAATTTACATTTTGATATATGAATAGAATAATTTTCCGTTTCTTGAATAAGCGTATCATAAATTAAAATCCCTTGATTTTTATAATCCAGTTTATTAACTAATGTTCCTTGTTTATTCCAAATTGAACTTTGACCAACACTCATGAAATTATCGCATTTGCCAACACTATTCGCCATTAAAATTGGAGTATTAAATTCTGCTGAAATATTCGGGAAATAAGAGTAAGCTTTTTTTAAACTGCTTCCTGATTTGGCAACGCTAGCGATGTATATGTTTGCTTTGTTTTCAATAGCTTTTTCAAAATGATTTCGTTGTAATGTTTCATAGCAAATCCCGAATGCTATTTTTTCCTTTTTAATTTCTAAGAATATTTGTTGATGACCACAAACAAAGTAGGGGCTTTCATCTTTATGTAAAATTTGCTTGGAATAAATAATTCTTTTTAAATTTGGCTTAAAAAGAAGCATACTTATTTTTATTCCCTTAGCACTAAGAGTAGGTACTCCTATCCCAATTGTAATATTATTTTCATTGGAAAGTTTTTGGAACGGATTAAATATTTGATCATCTATATTTTTAGCGAATTCTTTTGCTAATTTAGGTTCGTATCCAGTAATAGATAACTCAGGGAATACAATTAAATCAGAATTATATTCTATTGCCCATTTTATCATTTTTAAATGATTAAGAATATTCTTTTGAATATCGCCTTTATGAGATTTAGTTTGAGCAATACAAATTTTCATGAATAGATATTATTATAGATTCTGAATATTAAATTCTTTTCTTATTTCAGAAATAGGCATATTTAAATAAGATTGATATTCTGAAAATGGCCATGGTTTCGACATCTTTTTAGCTCTAAATATAGTTTTAGGAATAACAATTAAAAAGCGAAAAATATTTTTCATGATATGAGTAAAGCTATACATTTTAAACAAAGAAAATGCGCTAGCTTCATTATATCCATTTACAACTTTCCAGAAACTTAAAGTCGTGCCGAATGTTGTCCAAATTTTTACAACACCTTCTCCATATAAAGTAGTATTACAACCAAAAATAACATGAGCGATATCATGATTTAATAAAAAAGCTTCTCCTTTTTTAGATATCGATTGTTTCTTGAAAATCTTTTTATTCTTTTTCTGGAATAAATCCAAGCCCTGTTGTAGCGTTATATTGTTTTCCATTTTAATTAACCATTCGTTAACAAAAATCCTGTTGTACAATCAATTTTATACTAAATATTATGATACCTAAAATAGATTGTTTAATTGATAAAATCAATATTTATTAACCTTTTTGTTAAGTTCTTGATCCTTTTCTTTTTACTTTTTTTCTTTAACAAGTTATTAAAAACTGTTAACAACGAGTTACAAGTAAGATCTTTCGTTTATGGATAACTTTGTTCTGAGAAAATATTTTATCGAATCATGAATATATATTTTCTGTATAAAATTCATTTTCTTTTTTAATTCTCCACAAAAAAAATATTCAAATGAGAAACAGGATTACAATTATTATTTTTCTAATGTTATGTTTTTTTACAAATAATGCTCAATCATTAAAAGGGCTAGTTACGGATGGAGAAAGTCATGAACCCATTCCGTATGCAAGTATTGTTTTAAATGATTTAGAAGGTAATTTTTTAGAAGGTGTTAGCACAAATGATGAAGGATTATATTTATTGGAATATAAAAATGGGACATATAATTTGGTACTTTCATTTATGGGTTATGAAACGATAAATAAAGAAATTACAATTGATGGAAATCAAGGATTGGATTTTAATATGAAAAATACGATAACTAATCTTGATGAAATTACGGTAACTGCTGAACGGACTACCGTTCAGCAAATGATTGATAAAAAAGTAATTAATGTTGGTTCAGATATTCTTTCAAGTGGTGGAGATGCGTCAACCGTTTTAAGTCAACTTTCGGAAATAGATGCTGACGAAAACGGAAGAGTTAGTTTAAGAGGAAATGAAAACGTAAGTATTTTGGTTAATGGAAAACCTTCTCCTTTAGATAATGAAGAATTATTACAACAAATTTCAAGTAATGAAATTAGTCAAATAGAAATAATAACTTCTCCTTCTGCTAAATATCAAGCTAGTGGTCTTACTGGAATTATAAATATTATTACGAATAAAAAAGTACGTAAAGGTCTTTCTATTACTACGAATGCAAATGTCAATACTCTAGGAGGATATAATCCTAAAATTTCATTTCAATATGGACAATCTAAAGTCAATGTAAAATTGGGCGGTGGTTATAGTAAACGTATTTATAAAACGAATAGAATTTTAATGAGATCAGGAACAGAATCTTTTACTCAATTTACAGATTACGGATATGATGGGAATATATACAGTATAAATGGAGGATTAGATTGGTTTATTAGTGAAAATGATGAATTTTCTATAAGTACAAATTATAGAGATAATGGACATGATTTAACGAATATTTCAAGCATTAATCAAAATAATAATGAAATAAAACAAGATCGTTTTAATTCTCATTCTCACATTACTTTAAATACTAATGCAAATTATCGACACTATTTCAATGAAAAGAAATCATTTTTAGAACTTGATGCACAAATATCAGATAATTCAAATATTCTGAAAAGTGATTTTAGACCCAATCTTGAAGTATTAGATAATCATTTAAATAATAATGTATTAATTTCTAATGTAGCTTTAGATTATTCGAATAATATTAATGATAAACTTAAAATAGAAACAGGTTTATTATGGAATAGGCAAACCTTATCAAATGAAAAAAATCAATTTGATGAGAATAACGAAATTTTTGTGATTGATAAATTTGAAAACACGAAATCTACCTATGCTTTATATGGAATGGTGAATTATAAAATAAATAAATTAACCATTCAAACTGGTTTGAGAGGAGAGCACTATCAAAGAGATGCCCATTTAATATCTGAAGAGACAAAAGTTTCTAATACTTTTAATAATTTGTTTCCCTCTTTACATTTAAAGTATGGAATTAATAAAAAACAAAGCTTATCATTGGGTTATAATAGAAGAACATCAAGACCGAGTTTAGGTCAAGTTAATCCTAACCCATTTCAAAGTAATGAGTTTTCAGTGAATCAGGGGAATCCATCTTTAGAACCTGAATTTTCAAATAATATTGAATTGAGTTATCAATATAAAATAGAAATAATTAGTTTTTCGCCAGAGGTATCTTATCGGAAAAAAAATCAGGTAATTACTCCATATCAATTTATTAATGAAGCGGGATTAACAGAACGTACTTATTTGAATAATGGAAATAGTGACGCAATAGGATTTGGGCTTACCGCTAATTTAAATTTCCCTAAATGGTTGAAAACTGATTTTAGTTATAATTGGTTTTATGAGAAATTTAGAGAAGATCAATTAGATTTTGAAAGAAATTATTCTAAAAATTCTAGATTAACTTTAAAAAATACATTTACATTTTCAAAGAAAACGAATTTAGTGACAACATGGCGTTATTCATTTCGAAATGAATCCTTCAATAGCAATACGAAAGTAAATCAAAATATTGATATTGCGATACGTCAAAAAATTCTTAAAAATAAAGGGAGTATCAGTTTAAGAGTTACAGATATATTTAATACTCGCGTTTGGGATGGAGAAACAATCGGTGAAGATTTTACGCAAAAATTTAGAAATAAACCAAAATCTAGAGTAGCGCATTTAGCTTTTTCTTATACTTTTGATGGAGGAGAAAAACTTAAGAATAGAAATAAAAAATCTCGTAAATACGAAAGTGGTGTCGTTCATTAAAAATTGTAGGCTAGATTTTATATCTAGCCTACAATTTTTGTTATTATTCGTGTTAATTTATCTAAAGTAATTTTTAGTTGTTCAATCTTCATATAGCCAAAACCCAATCTGAAAAATCTATTGGATTCTCCAAACCATTCTCCATTTGCGATTTGAATTCCATTTTCTTTTGCTAGTTTATAAAAAGTATTTAATTGCTCTGAATTGAATGTTGATTCCTTAAATTTAATACAGCATAATGCACCAGCTTTGGGTTCATTCCAAGAAATAAACTTTTCATTTTGTTTAACCCATTTTTTTGTAAATTCTAATCCTTTAGCAGCATGTATTCTTCTTGTTTTAAATATTTTAGCTTCTTTCTTTATAACTTGAATAGCAACAAATTCATCTAAAACAGAATTAGAAATTAATGTATTCATTTTAGCTATTCCAGCTTCTTTAATCAATTGAACATCATCTGAATACAACCAACCTATTCTTAAACCTGGAGTGCCATGGCATTTTGATAAAGATGAAACGGTTATTATATTATTATTTAAACCTGAAAATGTAGTAATTTCTTTATTGTTTCCAAAAGTCGCTTCACGATAAGTTTCATCAATTAATAATTTGCATTTAGGATATTCAATTTTTAAACGATTTGAAATTCTTTCTATTTTTGCTCTGTTTATTATTGTACCTGTCGGATTTAGCGGTGAGACTAAAGTAATAAGTTTCGTTTTTTCTGAGATGATTTTAAATAAATCTTCTTCTTCTAATTGATAAGCATTTTCAAAAGATAATTTTAATAATTTTTTCTGAAAACCTAAACCTTCAATTAAATCCATTGTTGGTGGGAAATTAGGTTGTACCGTTATTACTTCTTCACCTAATTCACATGTACAAAGCATTGATAAAAAAAATCCAAATGCAGCACCATTCGTAATTATTATTTTATTTTTATCTACTTGTAATTTTTTGCCAATTAATTCTCTTAGCTCATCGTTCCCTTGAGATGTTCCATATTCTAAAGTTAATTTTTTGAGCCCTTCGCTGAATGATTCGTCCCATATTTCTTCTAATAATAAATCTTTATTAGTGCTTTCAGCTAAATTTAATTCAAGCCTTTCATCTAAAAGACTTATAATATCGTTACTTGGAAATTTCATATCCAATCAATTTATATAATCTTAAAATAATCTCAATTAAAATAGTTAGGAAAACGTTACATACATATAATAACATAAGATTTAAAAAAGTTCTTTTTATATTCATTTTATGAAACAGTTATTTCCATTTATTTTTTTATTTTTTGCATTAAATACAATTAATGCTCAACAAACTTCAATTCAATTTCATCCTGCCAATCCAACTACTTCGGATTCGATAATGGTAGTTATGGATTTTTCATTTCAATTTGTCAATTGTTATTATGGAATTGTTTTAAATGAAGATTATATTTATGATGATAGGATAGATTTTTATCCAGAATTTTGTCCAGGGAGTTCACAAGATTCTTTGTTTTGTATAACCAGTGATACACTCTATTTAGAACCATTAGCATTTGGATTTTATGATATTAACGTTTATGTCGGACTAACAGGACAATGTCCAGTAGGTAATAATTATATAGGTTTAGATACGATCAGTTCGGCTTTACAAGTAGATTTTTCAAATTCGATTTTAGAAGCAGAAAAAAACAACCTTAAAATATTCCCTAATCCTACGAATAGTCAATTTAATATCGAAATTGAAAATGGAGAAAACTATAAATTAACATTGATTAATTCATTAGGTCAACAGTTATTTAGTCAAGAGTTAACTCAAATAACCAATACTGTTTCTTTAGATCTATTCCCTAAAGGAATATATTTTCTCGAAATTGAATCTAAAAAAACTAAACGGCGTACTGTCAGAAAAATAGAAGTATTATAAAAGGCAATGCTTTTTTATGGATTCTTCCTTTTTACAAAATTTTTTCTTTTTTATTTATTAATTTTAAGTTGATGTAGCTGGTCACAATGATTTTTTAAAATAAAGAATAAACGGATTAAATCCTGTCCTATACCGTCGAGATGAGATGTGTTTGTAAAAATAATAACCCCCATTTTTTCTTCTTTAAAAAAATGGGATAAAGTAATAATTCCCATATCATATCCACTATAACCGATATAGCCTTCGTATTTAGTATCTACATTCCAGAATACAGCTTCCTCGCTTTCTTCATCTGCTTTCGTCCACATTTCCTTATAACTATCTGAAGATAAAATATTATCTTTTCCATTATACCCATTTATCATCGCGATTAAATATTTACTAAAATCAGAAAGGTTAGTAACCAATTCTCCATCAGGGTAAGTAATATCTTCGAAGCGAGGAATTTCTTGTCCGAAATAATATAATTTTGATCTATTCTTGCTGTCAGGCTTCATTAATGATTTATGATCCCAACTACTCTGATCCATTTGTAATGGTTTGAAAATATATTCTTCTGTAAATTTTATATAATTCATTCCTGTTGCTTGTTCTATAATATAAGCAGCTAAAGCTGCGCCTTCGTTGGTATAATAATATTCATCTCCAGGAATTGATTTTACAAAATTCTTCTTTTTATAAAATTTGCCTGTTGGATGAAAACGTTCCTTTATAAATTCAATAATTGAAATTCGATCTTCTTCTTTCGTCCTTTTTTTATTTCGTTCTTTAACATCTGCTTTTGCTTGTTTTCTTAGTTTTCTACCTTTTAATTTTTTATGAAGAATAGGGAGTTCTTCCTTGAAAATATAGGATTGTAAATATTTTGGTTCTTTAAGTGTTGAAGTATGTGCTGCTAAATGCCTTATCGTTATTTTTTCCTCTGGGTAATAAGGATTAATAATTGGGAAAGGCAAATACATATTAATATCATCATCTAAATTTAATTTGCCTAATTCTTGTGCTTTCATTAAAGAAACACCAATCACTGTTTTTGAGGTGGAAGCAATCGGTTGTAGAGTATTTATAGTATATGGTATTTTTTATTTTTCATCTGCATAGCCAAAACCTTTCGAATAAATTAAACTATCCTCATCTACAATACCTACAACAAATCCAATAAATTCTTTATCCTTTTTGAATTCAATTATTTTATGCGTCAAAGAATCCAAGGGATTTTGAGAATAGGTTACATTTAGAAAACTTAATAAAAATAATGTGGTAATAAAAATTTTAGTTCTATGTGTTAACTGGATGTTTTTTAGATATTGATTCATTTCTTAATTTTAAAATTTAGAATAGTTTTTTTAATAGGTAATCTTTAAAGCCAACGAAAATAATAACAATTTAAAAAAGAATCTATTCAAGTTGTAAGAAATTATTCTTTGGCTATTTCTTTCCGGATTCTGCTTAGACTTTCTGTAGTGATTCCTAGAAAAGAAGCGATGTGATAATTTTTTACATTTTGTTCAATGTTTGGATAAACGTTTACGAAATTGATATAGCGTTCTTTGGCTGATAAAGTTAGGTTTTCAAGGATACGTTTTTGGAAAGCAGCAAAAGCAGATTCTAACTTTCGAGTATAAAAAAGACTAACTTTTGGTATTTCCTGACACAGGATATCAAAATCTTTTTTTGGAATTCTGATTAGCGTTGATTCTTTTATACATTCTATAAAAGAAATAGATTTGGTTTTTTCTCTACTATATAAAGCGATGTAATCACTAATCCACCAACCTTTTATTGCAAATTGTATGGTATGTTCTTTTCCAGTAGAATCGATGTAGTACGTCCGTAGACAGCCATTATGAACGTAATAAATATCATTCACTTCTTCTCCTGCTTGTAAAAGAAATTCTTTCTTTTTAAGTGTTGTTTTAAATAATATTTCATTAATGAATTGTAATTCCTTTTTGGTTAAAACAATATCTTGATAAACTTCTTGTATGATTGATTCCAATTTCTAATATTAAAATGATTTTACAATGTCATTAAACTTAAGTTTAACTATTTAGAAGAACAAATTTATACTTAATCGATTTTATTTTTTAAACAACTTCTAAAATAAAAAAGCATGATTGTAATTCATTTACAATCATGCTTCTTATAAGAACAATGTTTATTTAGTTCTATATCTTAACGAGGTTAAAATATTTTTCAAAACTATTGTTGTAACATTTTACGAAATAACTTCCAGAAGAATAGCCTTCAAGCGATATTAACGTTTTTGTTTGATTACCGTCTTTAGAAATTTCTCTTGATTGAATGGATCTTCCTAAATAATCATAAATTTCAATCTTTATGTTTTCAGAGAAATCGAAGGTATCATTAATCTCAATCGTGAAATCACTTGATGTTGGATTAGGGAACACCTTGATACTATTTGCAGGAATATCATCTAAACTGATGGAGACATCCACTTCAACAGTTACAGTCTCTTCATAGTTGCAACCACCAGATGTTGTTTGAATAACAATATCATAAGTGCCTGAGGTTAAGTTCATAAATTCATTATTAGATACAAAGGTTTGACCTCCATCTATACTGTATACAAAAGAATTAGAACCTCCTGTTAGATTTATAGAAATTGTTCCATCATTAAGGAATTCTGAAGAGGCATCAACAATTACAATATTCACAGATACGTCGTCGCAAGCTTCAATAGGAGCACTTGCTTCATACAAGCAGATACCCGAAGCATCTTTTACAATGACGTTATATTCACCTACAGGTAAGCCAAGGAATTCATTATTACTAACAAATGATTGGCCTCCATCAATACTATATTGATAGGGAGCAACTCCTGAAGTAGGATTGATTATAATTGAACCATTTGGTGTGACTACAGAAAAAGCATCATTCGTTTCTATGTCTACAGAAGTAAATGAACAAGATTCAATGGTAACGGTTTCTTGGTATGAACAAACACCTGTGGCATCTTCAACATAAATTGAATAAGTTCCAGGAGATAATTCGTTGAAGGTATTAGATTCAAAAAAGTCTTGCCCTCCATTTATACTAAATTGAAATGGGCTTAAACCAGAATTCGTATTAATGGTAATCGCACCATCATTAGCAAAGGCAGAACTTGTATGAGATACAATTATATTTGCTGTAAAGTCACATGCAATTCCATTCGGACAAAATACTTCATTTGCTTCACTTCCAAAGTTTCCATTATTGGTTAATATCGTATTTCCATCTGCATCTAATACTTGAAAGTTACCTTGTCCAAAGTTACAGCAAATTCCATCTCCATACGAATCATAAACGTAAAGAGTGAAACAAGAAGCATAGTTCAAACAGATATCTTCAGAATAAGTTTGTCCTAGTCCTACGGGTGTATTTCCACTCGCTATCATTTGATTTGTTTCTTCATCAATTATTTCCCAAGTAGTTTCTTCAGGGTAATTATCAGTATTGAAGACTACTGTAATAATGTCATAATCGGAATCTAGAGATGTAGTAGTAGAAGCTGAATTATTAGTCAAATCTCCATCTGTTTGATTGTTTACACTTAATAAGTTTAAAGTGATATTATTATTAATCGGTTGAAGATTGTTATCAATGCTTATTGCTACGGACTCTGTTCCTTGAAATGGCACATTTACTGTAGCATTAACAACATCTACTACTAAACCATTTAATTCAACTTCAATTTGCACGTTGTTTATGGTAGTCTCACCTTGATTGGTAATAATGGCGCTTAACTCAATCTCATCATCACAGATCACATTGAGTTGTCCAATTGATAGCGCTCCATCTAAAACATGAACTTTGCTTAAAACAAAATTTAATGTATCATTGCCGCCATATTCATCATCCATATGGCTCACAATACCTGTTATCGTATAATCACCAATAGCAGAAAAATCTTGAGGTGCTGTGAATTGGAAATCTGCTTCGCCAAATGGTTCAATCGTGCTCGTTACATTGATGGTTTCTTTCAATTGATCATCTACTAAAAGTGAAATATCAAAATCACTCATATCGTTTAACCCTTGATTGGCGATAGTTACGGTTACCAATTCATTGCTTCCAAGACTAGAAGAAGATAAAGGCTCAGTTATAGCAGTAACACCTAAATCATTATTGCCATTAACATCAGCCCAGAATGAAACCCATGGTCTTGCTTGTTTGATGACTAAAAAATCTTCGGCTGTTACTTTATATTCTATATCCATCCCAAAACCTTCTACACCAACAACATCATACAGTATGGCAAACTCATCATGAATAACACTTAGATAGTTTCTCATCTGATCGAGATACACTTGATCCATCACTAATTCACCAGGATTAACAAGGTTGGACAATCTTAAAACAAGATAACCCCCTCCTTGATTAGGATCTTCATACAGTAAAATCTCTTCAGGTACTGAATTCGGATCAGGGTTTGTAATCAATGATTCTCCAACTTGGGTATTCAAATAAAAAGTACCCTCTGTTTCGTAAATAGGATCTATGCTAATTCCTACTCCATTTGATTTTTCCTCTTCAAAATTGGGATGACAAAGCACTCCCATTGCCGCTACAAAATGATCAACACGATAAAAGTCTCTTTCTTCATAGGCTCTGAAATTCCACATACTGGCATAAACCTGTTTTATGGATTTAGAGATATGCCCTTCATCAAGATGTTGGGTTTTGGAGGTATATAAACCAGCGCCACTAAATCCAGGTAAATCTTCATTATTTGTACTAGAACGACAGCGAACAGCTGTACCTTCTGGGAAAGCATCATGCATTTCTTGTAAATCATCTAATATCCATTGAGGCATTGGAGCATCCTTGATGTCTCTTCTGAAATCTTTTAAACGTTCAGTACGAAAATTGATATCATTGCGGAAAACTGGATTGTCTATCATTACTTGTGCCTCCTCATAAAAATTATTGAATTTCATGAATTCATCATAGTAATAAAAAGGAATACCAAAACCATCGGGTATAGTTCCTTCAGGAAAGCCAAATGTCCTCATGGTAGCAACGTTAGAACATTTAGCTCCAAAAGCAGTGGACATTTCGAATTCAATATCATCTAAGGGTAAAATCTCTGTAACACTTAGGTCTCGTATAGGCGTTTGTGATTCTTCAGGCCTAAGCTCTTCGTACCAGTCATTTACTTCAGTAAGTGTAGCTTCTCGTATTTCAAAATGCTCGTTTTCAACTTTGTAATAAATATAACTACCTAACAAATTTGCAATGGAATCAATGGATAATGGATCTTCGATATAGGCATTAGGCACATTGTCTTGAATAGCTCTTAAGTTAACATGTGATAAAGGTGTTTGTATGACAGAAGTTATGATTCCACCAACTCTAGGAAGGGAATTAGGTAGAGCATCATACAGAACAATATCTCTAGAACCTGGAGTTTCATTCAGATCTACCATGTGTTTAAAAAAGCCATAACCTTCTGCTTCATGAAATGGGATATAATTGATATCTGCAAAAACTTCCGATTCTAAAACAACATCAATTCTAGTATCTATAAAATCTGAAGCGAAATTATTGTTGTGGTTGTTTTCTGATGCTTGACCAATAAAGTGATTCATATTATTTTGAAGAAAAGGCATATTTGCAGCTAATAATTCATAGGTTCTTTGTGTATCCTCAAAGTTATATGCATCTCCAAAAGAGAAATTAAATGAATAAGTACCAATAACACCATTTGGAGAGATGTCGTTTGCATTAAATACAATTTCACCAGAACTATCATCTCCACCTACGTTTGCACCAATTCCATTCCAAAAATTTGCATGAATAGTATATGTATTGCTATTAATAAAATAAACCTTAGGTTCATCTGTGTCTCTGTCCAGAATACCAAACTTCACATAAAGTTGTCCATCTAAAAATGGAGCCCAGCCCACATTATTTATCGTTGCCAAGTCTAAAAAAGTTTGGGCATCTGGTATTGAGGTAGAACCATCTACAAATGGAATTGCATCTGCAAAATTAATTGGAGCATCTGTAGGCATGTTATTAAATTCTGTAACATCATCTATATTATCTCCATCATAATCATCGGGATTTGCGATGTCATGTTCTGTTATAGAATAATTCGCTAATGGATAAGCTCCCGCAGGGTCAGTAATGACCATAGTGCCATTTACACCCATCGTCATAGAAGTCACCCAATTAAATGTAGAACTATGTTGGGCATGCAACATATAATATTTATCAGCTTGAGCTTGTATTGATAATTGTGCTTGACCTGTATTATTTACAGAATAATTGTCAATAGGTACAATTTGCGCCCAACAAAAATTACAGATAGCGATAAAAAAAGCTAAAACGGAGATTTTATATTTAAACATAATTTATTTATTTAAACAAAATGGGGGTTGTGTAGTATGACAACCTAATATTCTCAAAAAGATAAGAAATGGATACGTAAATATTGTTTATTTTATTTACTTTTTACTAATCAAAGATTGGATATGTTTATTATATGTCATTTCACCATAAAAAGCTTTGGTAGTGTCACATTCTCATGAGATGCAAAAATAGAAAGAGTATTGTAT
The DNA here is from genome assembly GCA_020627985.1 of Saprospiraceae bacterium. Taxonomy (GTDB): domain Bacteria; phylum Bacteroidota; class Bacteroidia; order Chitinophagales; family Saprospiraceae; genus JAHDCE01. The sequence continues at coordinate 292 of JAHDFV010000080.1, read as the reverse complement.
TAAAAATGTAAAATTAAGTCGCTTGGCTTATATCTTTTGGGTTACAGTTTTTAAGAACCATTTAAACCCTAAGACGGTCAAGGGTAGACCGATAATTAAGAAAGCCCAATTCAAAAATCTTAATCCTGAGAAAGCAGGTTTACTATCTATCAAATAAATAATGATATGAAATGTCCCGAAAAGAAGAATTGTTACTCCTATTGTTGAAATGATTAGAGACAGAAAAGTTTTTAGGTAAATTGTCATAATTAATAATTTAAAATTTCATTATTTTTTTATGTAAGATACTTTA
>JAHDFV010000079.1:12385-13874 GCA_020627985.1 Saprospiraceae bacterium | reverse complement strand
TGCTACAATTGCCAATCAAATTGAAAAATTATATCAAGAAGGATTTCCATTAAAGGAAGTTGCAATCATTTATGCTAAACATAAACAAGCAAGAAATATTATTTCCTTATTAGAAAGAAAAAGAATTCCTTATAATACTAAAAAGCGCGTTAATATATTAGATACCATACTAATAGAGAATTTAAGAACTTTTTTAGAATACTTGTATTTAGAATATAAAAATCCAAACACGGGGGAAGAATTGTTATTTAAAATAATGCATTTTAATTTTATTGGAATTCATCCTGCTGATTTATCTATGTTAAGTACTTTTATGGCGAAGTATAGCCATGTAAGGAATTTAACTTGGCGAGGATTAATTGAGGATGTAGATGAGTTAAAGAAATTTAAATTTAAAAATCCAAATGCGATTATTCGATTTTCAAATTTGATCAATCTGTTATTATCTGATTTTGGAAATTATCGAAGTTTGCCGTTTTTAGAGCGAGTAATTAATCGAAGTGGTTTGTTGCATTATATTTTGCATAGCGAAGAAAAAACATGGTTGCTTCAAATTGTAAATACTTTCTTTTCTTTTGTGCGAAAAGAAACAGATAAAAATCCAAGATTTACCATTAAGAAATTGTTAGATACATTAAAAAATATGGATGATAATAGATTGTCCATTGGTATTAATAAAACGGTCAGTGCAGAAAATGGAGTAAATTTATTAACAGCTCACAGTTGTAAAGGATTAGAATTCGAAAAAGTATTCATGATAGATTGTGGTAGAGATTGGGATAAACAAGGAACCACTAATAAAAAGTTTTTAATTCCTGAAACCATTACCAATACCGATGAAGAAATTGATGTTCTAGAATCTCGTCGCCGTTTATTTTATGTAGCAATGACACGAGCTAAAAGTGAATTATATTTATCCTTTGCAGAAAAAGATAATTCATCAAAAGCATTAGAGAAAACTAAATTTATTGACGAACTATTAGAAGATGATCGTTTAGGTTTATCTATTGAAGATAAAATTGTTCCTGAAGAAGAAATAATTACTATTCAAAGTTTATTATTAAGTGAATTACAAAGTCCAAAAATAGATCCAGAAGAAAAAGATACGATTGCTAATTTATTAGAGGGTTTCGTCTTGAGCGTTTCATCAATGAACCGTTATCAAAATTGTGCTTTAAGTTTCTATTATGAATATGTTTTAAAAATTCCGAGTATTCCAAATGAAGCCGCAACCTACGGAACAGCGATGCACAATGCTTTAAAAAAGTTGTATGATAAAATGTTACTGCATAAAGAGAAACAATTTTCATCTCAAGAAGAATTTGTTGGTTTCTTTGAAATAGAAATGAAAAGAAAAAAACATTTATTTTCTAAGAAAGGATTTAATCGGAGAATGAAAATGGGGCAAAGAAATTTAAAAACATTTTATGCAGCACAAAAAAAGAATTGGCAAATAAATGTTGCTCCCGAAATGGATGTAAGGAATGTT
>JAHDFV010000079.1:10723-12375 GCA_020627985.1 Saprospiraceae bacterium | reverse complement strand
AAGGAGTACCAATTAAAGGTTCCTTAGATTTAGTGGTGTTTCAAACAGATAAAAATATTCATGTTATTGATTATAAAACAGGTAGTCATAAAGATGATAAATTAAAATCACCAAACCCTAAAAAGAAAGATGATCAAGGTGGGATTTATTGGCGACAATTATATTTTTATAAAATACTTTTAGATCATTATAGAAATAATTCTAAAAAAGTAATTTCTGGAGAGATTTCTTATTTAGAAACAGATCGAGAAAATAAATTTCCGAATAAAATAATTGATTACAATGAAGATGGAGTGAATAAAGTAGGTGAAATGATACAATCAACTTATCAAGAAATTAAAAAACAAAATTTTTATCAAGGTTGTGGAAAAGATACTTGCAAGTGGTGTAATTTTGTGAAAAAGAATATTATGATAGATTCTTTCTCAGATGAAGAAGCTGAAGATTTAGATGATTAATAATGAATGTTGAAAATATAAAAAGAGAAATAGGTAAAGTAGTTAAAATTGATGAAGATGAATTTGAATCTATCATCAAGAAATTCACAATGATATCCTTAAAGAAAAATGAGATTTGGGAAGAAGAGGGGAAAATAAGTCAATGGATGGGTTTTGTTGATAAAGGAATGTTGCGTCAATATTATACTAAAAATGGAAATGAATTTACAGATTCATTTTTCTCTGAAAATGATTTTATAGGGAATTACATTAGCTACCTTTCAAAATCTCCTTCTACAACTATTACGATTGCATTAGAACCTTGTGAATTAATTGTTATCCCTTTTAGAACAATTGAAGAACTGTATATCACGAATCCAATTGTAGAAGAATTTTCCAAGAAAGTAGGGGAATTCAAAATCTTTGAAATGAATAAAAGAAATGCTTCCTTATTAATGGATACACCAGAAGAAAGATATTATGCTTTAGTAGAGCAAAAACCAGATTTAATCAATAGAGTTCCACAATACTTAATAGCGCAATACTTAGGCATTAAACCAGAAAGTTTGAGTAGAATTCGAAAAAGACATCTTTCTTAACCAAAGTCAATGACTCTCAAGAATTACTTGTACATCTTTGTTCTAAAGAAATTAAATATGAAAAAGATAGCAAGAATTCTTTATATTTTAGTAGGTGTTATGGTTCCAATTTTTATTGGATCTCTACACACTGCTGTTCACTTTATTGATTTAATACACCCTGATATTCAAAATTATTTACAAAAAGAGTTTATCATATCTGGTGAAATGCAACCCATATGGAATGCCTGGGGTGTTATTAGTTTTATGATGGGAACTTCTTTTATTTTTATAGGTTTTTTAAATCTAATAATATTAAAAAATACACCTAAAAATGAAGGACCACCAATATTAGGAATTATTACAATGATACTTTACCAGCTATGTGTGATATATGTTGGTTATGAATTTAGTGCGCCCATGCAATTTTATGGAGGTATTTTTGGAGAAGTAATCATGTTAATCTGTTTGTTTTTAACTTTAAAAAATAAAACATCATGAAAATAATTATAGTAAGTATATTAGTATTCATATTCTTAATGATATCAATGTTACATTTTTATTGGGTATTTGGTGGTCAATGGGGATTAGATCATGCTGTTCCTGATGCGTATAAAAAAGGGAAATATAAAAATCC
>JAHDFV010000079.1:0-10713 GCA_020627985.1 Saprospiraceae bacterium | reverse complement strand
GCTACACTAATTGTTGCACTAGGATTATTATTTTTTGGAACAATCATTTTTTCCAATCAGATTCAAGTATTTACTAATGCCTCTATAACAAAATATGGTACGTTAACCATAGCTGTAATATTTATTTTAAGAGCGATAGGAGATTTTAAAGTATTTGGATTGTTTAAAGATAAATCAGATAAAAGCCAGTTCGCAAAAAGTGATACTCGCTATTTTGTTCCCTTGTGTTTAATCTTAGGAGTAGGGTCGTTGTTGATTTATTTTTTATAAGAATTAACTAAAGAAATAATAATTAGAAATATTATTTTCTGTTAACCATTGTTGAATTTCTTTAATATCTTTTGGAGAAGAAACGGAAATAATAATTTGTTGATGAGGTAAGAAAGGAAGTGAATTGTAATCTTCTAAAATTATACCATAAATATCTTTTCCAATTTTATTTTTATTATCACAGATCCATTTAAAAGGAATATGATGTCTAATAAATTCTTTAGCGATGTTTTTTCCTTTTTTTCCTGCACCCCATAAAACCAAATTTGAAGAAGAATGGTAATCTATTTCTAAGAACTTTTGAACCTTAAAAGAAGTGAATTGATTATCTAAATATTTTGGATCATTTCTAGAAGTGCGATTTCCATGATCTCTCCATAAATGTAAGGTTTTTAAAACGGGTAAAATATTTAATTTTTCTTTATAAAAACGAAAACATAAATCATAATCTTCAGGATAAATGTCAGGATCAAAAGCTTCACATCTTTCTAAATCCTTTTTCCATATCATCCAACAGGGAGAAGGAATAACGCATTCTTTATAAATTTCTGTAAAATGAATTTCTTTATAACTTAAATTATTTAACCAGTCCGCATATTTTTTATATCCTTCACCTAGCGAAGAGTCAGAAAAATATTCTACCAATCCTACAGCTAAACTTCCTTCACCTTTTTCAATCAAAATATGAGATAGCTCTTCTAATTTATTCGAAGACATAATGTCATCAGAATCCATTCGAGTAATTAATTGGCCGTTAGAATTTTTAAATGCTAATTGTAAAGCAGGGATAATAGCATCACCTTTATTTTTTAAAACTTTAATTCTATGATCTTTTTCCTCATATTCTTTTAAAATAGAAAAAGAAGAATCTGTAGAATGGTCATCAATAGCAATCAGTTCCCAATGTGGATAGGTTTGAGAAAGAATAGAATCTACACAAGCATTTAAAAATGATGCCGTATTTTTAACAGGCATTAATATTGAAATTAAATCGGGTGTCATTTATTTCTATAAATTTCGGCTTTGAGATCATCCACAAAAATAAATCGATCTTTAGGTTGCCAAACATAAATCGTTACTTTTTGATTTTCACTTTTTTTCTTTGGTGCTTTTGTGTAAAAACTCATTGTTTCCCAGACATTAGGTTTGCCAGTCCAAAGCGTATAAGGAGGACCACCTATTTTATGTTCAAACTTTAATCCCTTCCAGCGATTCATTTGATCTCCTTCAAAGTGACAAACGATATGCGCCATGTCCCAACTTGAATTTGGGCGTGCAGTAGTTTTTAATCGTGCAGAAACTTTAATCCAATCTCCTTCTTTAATTCCAGAATCATTATAACTTACAGATATTTTTTTACTGCTCTCTATTTTTTGATTAAAATAAAAAACAGTATCAGTACAATTTGGAGGATCTTCACAAACGAAATTTACATGATCTAATGTGTCATTAAAATCATCGTATAAAATTGTTTTTATTTTATTTAATTTATCTGGGTTAGGTTGGTTCTCTCTTAAATCATTGGATACATAATCATTATAAGTAAAAGAATGTTTTCCAAAAGTATTCCAATATAAATTTTTAGTTCCATGATCACAATACATTAAACCATTATGTATTTGGAAGGTGTGCGTGAAATTTAAATAAATACAACCCATAAAAATAATTCCAAATAAAATTTGAGTCCATTTTCTTTTTAATAAAAAATGCACCATAAAAGCAAAAGGGATAGATAATAATGGATAAGCCTCTATCATAGGACGAGAACCAAATCCATTAATATAATTCCAACACCACCAACTATAAATAATATAAACGTGCAAGGGAAAATATAGAAGAACAGGCCAAGCAAAATCTCTTTTTTTCCAAAGGAAATAAAAACCAAAAATAGCTAAAAACATAATAGGAGTATATGGAAGCCAACCATTTCTAAAACCTAATAACCCTTCATAAATATGTGGATGTTTAAAATCAAAACCTTCTTCCTCATAACTATAATAAATCAATGAACCTGTAGCCCATTTCCAATAAATCATTTGAATAGAACCGATCGCAGAATAAATACTGGCACTTAACAATAATTTCTTCCAATGTGTTTTAAAAAAAGAAAATCGCTTCCCAAAATCACTTTTACTTTTTAAGCCATAGAAAAGAGGGATAATAAGACAGATTATTTCTACAGGTCTAGATAAAGTAATCAAACCACATAAAAGTCCAATCGCAAAACCAAAACCATAGCTGGGTTTTTTATAAAATTGGACGGTAGAATAAATTAAAGCGCCATATAATCCAAATAAAAAAGTATGCGACATCGTGGGATTATAGGTCGTAAAGAAAAATACATTTGTAGCAATACCAAGAGCAATTAAAGTAAAAGCAACCGTTTTGTCATCTACAAAATCTAATAACACTTTACGAATAAAGTATAAGCCCATTAAAACATAAAAGAGAGAAGCATGATTTGAAAAATATAAATAAATAGAAGAATAGCCATCCGCAGGTAAATCTAGTAAAAGCGCTAAAAAATGAGCGAGAATAAAAAAAGGGAAAATCAGAATAGCAATACCCATTGAGTATTTCATCACCTGCTTTCCATCTCCTAAATGTTTAGCCTCATCTATTCTTAATGGATTGCCATTGTCAATAAAATCTTGGTATTTAGCATAGGGAACACGAGCCTCAATTGATTTTTCTAAAGTACCCAAATCATGATGAATAAACGTAGCAGGTAAATAACCATAATATCCCCAAGAATCACCTCCCCCAGCATTTAAACTCCAATTCCCAAAATAATGAAGGAAGAAGAGATGGATGATAAAAATAAGAACAATGCTGTATTTAGAATACATGAAAATGAAAACAGTTTAATAAAACAAATCTATGCAAAGTACGAACAGAATCTAGTATATCACATCAAAATAAATTTATTTTAAGGACAATTCATGAACTTTATTGATATTTATAGATAAAACGAATTGTTACAATTAAATTTGTAAAAGAGAAAACGCAAACAATCTAATGAATCGTCTTAACGAATTTAGAATTTATTATAATCATACCATCCATCCTGAATTATTAAGATTGGAACGGAAAAGAAAAAATCTTCTTTGGTTTCTCTTCATTTCTATTTTTGTTTTGATCGGAATTATCTTATTAGAATTTTACATTGATATCTTTTTTGTTACCCTGCTTATGATGCTTCCTTTAGCATTGTACATCGCTTTTCTTTTTTATCAAATCCGCAAATTCATTATTGACTTCAAACCTAGAGTCATTAATTTAATTTTAAATTTTATCAGTGAAGATAATTTTAAGTATGATCCTAAAATGACTTTATCTGTTCAAGATTTTAAAGCGAGCAATATCTTTTCTTCAGATGCTCCTTCCTTCAAAGGCGAAGATTATATCAAAGGACAAATCGGTGAAATAGAGTTTGAATTGAGTGAAATTGAAGTCAAAGAATTTTCTAAAGTAAGAAATCGCTTAAATTATGTTTTTAAAGGAGTGTTTTTGAAAGCAGATTTTACAGATAAATTTAGAGGATCCTTATATATATTGCCAGAAGAATTTCAACAATATTTGACCAGATCAATCAAGCAATTTACTCGCCAAGGAGCGGAACCAATTACGATGGGCTCACCAGTTTTTGAAGAAGCATTTATGGTCTATGCGACAGATAATGTTCCTACTCATCGCTTACTTTCTTTAGAAGTACAGCAAATTTTAGTAGACTATAGAAAAAGAATGAATAAAGAAATTTACATTTCATTTTTAGAGGGGCAAATGTATATCGCTGTAACAGAACCCAAAGATATTTTAGAACCCTACATTTTTTATTCGAATGTCAGTTTTGAGCTAGTTAGAGAATTCTATGAAGATATTGAGTTACTTTTTTCAATAATTGAAGAATTTGACCAACATCATTAAGAGTATATTATATTGTTTTGTATTTTTGCACCCTATTACATAACTATTAAAGATATAATTCATGTCATTTGAAATCCAAGGAAAGCTTTACAAGAAGTTTGATATACAGCAAGTAACAGACACATTTAAGAAAAGAGAGTTTGTTATTGAATTAGATGGACAATACCCTCAATATATTCAGTTTCAGTTAACACAAGATCGTTGTGGTGTGCTAGATCCTTACAATGAAGCACAAACAATTAAAGTATTTTTTGATTTAAGAGGTAGAGAATGGAAAAGTCCTCAAGGAGAATTTAAGTATTTTAATTCTTTAAATGCTTGGAAAATCGAAGCAGCAGTTGACCCAAATGCACAAGCAGCAGCTCCAGTAAGTCCTCCTGCAGCAGATGGTGGATTCCCTCAAGCAGCAGATGAACAAAAGTTTGATGATAACGATGATTTACCATTTTAACGACTTGTTAACCTACAACTTAGGTAACACATTCGTTAATTGGGAGTCATAACAGACGTATTCAATCACTTAAACTAATTTTCAAAATGAAAAGAGTAACACTTTTAATTACAATCATGTTATTAAGCGTTGTCGCTGTATTTGCTCAAGTAAAAGAAGCAACCGCTTCAATGAGTAAAGGAAGCGAAAATGCTTTTGCAATCGAATTGAGACAAACTGAAGAAAAAGAAGTTTCTAAGGCTTGGGAAAAATTCATTAAGAAGTATAAAGGAAAAGTAAAGAAAGATAAAAAATCTGGAGAATTCTTTGCGGATGATTCTGAATACAGAGAAATGAGCAATAACACCATTGATATTTATTCAACATTAAGACAGTCTGGTGAAAATACAGTGTTAACCGTATGGTACGATCTTGGTGGTGCTTTTTTAAGTTCTGAACTTCATGGAGATAAAGTACCTTTTGCAGAAAAAATGTTAGTTGATTTTGCTAAAAGTGTAGATGTAGCTTCAGTAGAAGAAGATCTAAAAGAGCAAGAAAAAATGTTGAAAGGTTTAGAAAAAGATTTAAAAGGATTAGTGAAGGATAAGGAGAAATCTGAATCTGAAATCGAAAAGTGTGAAAAGAAAATCTTAGAAGAAAAAGAAGCAATCAGAGTTAGTCTTGAAAATCAAAAGACAAAAGCTACTGAAATAGAAGCACAAATGAAAGTTATAGAAGAAATTCGTGCGACATTAAAGAAAATGAAGTAATTAAGTCAGAACTAATTCCACTTCATTAAAAAGAGGTGTTACTTGTCTCAAGTAGCACCTTTTTTAATTTTGGGCATTATGTTAATAACAGTTCCAAAATAAAGTAGATGATTCGTATTATAAAATAAAATAATTAGTAGAAAGGTTGACATTGTCAGAAAGTAATCCTTTATTTGTATCATAGTGAATACGAACAACAATAATCATATCATGAAAATTAATTCAAATACTAAAAAGTGGTGGCACAATTTCCTCTCGAACAACAGGTGAGGTGTTAGCTTTTAGTATGGTTATTGATACAGTAAAGTGGCTTACCAATTCCTTGGTAAGCCACTTTTTTTATTTTTTAAATTAAACAATTAGACCTAAAGACAGTATAACAGGTATGGAGGCAATTCAGACAAAAATGAAAATAAGAACAATGGTTCGGAAAATTCTTTCAGATACAGTAACTCCCGTAACATTGTATTTGAAATTAAGAGATCAATACCAAGAACCCATCTTATTAGAAAGTAATAATTTTTCTAGTGCAGAAGATTGTCATTCCTTCTTAGCTTTTGAACCTTTGGCAAGTATTGAAATTAAAAATAAAGTGATTGAAACCCGTTTTCCACATCAAAATGTGGATAAGGAAGTAAAAAATACACTTGACGTTCCAAAAGCATTAAAAGAATTCTTAGAAAATTTCGATACACAAGGAGATAAAGTAAATTTCAATGGCATTTTCGGTCATGTGAATTTTGATGCCGTCCAATATTACGATACCATCCATTTAGATCCAGCAAAGCACACGACTGATATTCCTGATATTAAATATAATTTTTATCGTTTCATTATTTCCATTAATCATTTTAAAGATGAAATGACCATTTTGGAAAATATTCCAGAAAATGATGAATCTCAAATGGATGAATTTATTCAGCGAGTGAATGCAGCCATCTTGCCCACGTTTAAATTTGAAATCCAAGGAGAAACAACAAGTAATTTAACGGATGATGAATTTAGAAACCTTGTAACACTAGGGAAGCAATCTTGCCAAGTAGGTGATGTTTTTCAAATTGTGTATTCTCGAAGATTTTCTCAAAAATTCAGAGGCGATGAATTTCAAGTGTATAGAGCCTTACGGTCAATTAATCCTTCCCCTTATTTATTTTATTTTGATTTTGGAGGGTATAAAATTTTGGGTTCTTCTCCCGAGGCTCAATTAATTATTAAAGACAATGTAGCGAAAGTAAATCCTATTGCTGGAACATTTAAACGAAAAGGTGATTTAGTAGAGGATCAAAAATTAGCTGAAGAATTAAAAAAAGATCCGAAAGAAAATGCAGAACATATTATGTTGGTAGATCTAGCAAGAAATGATTTAGGCAGACATACCACCAACGTAAGAGTAAGAGATTTAAAATCAATTAAATTTTATAGTCATGTAATTCATATGGTATCGGAAGTAGATGGAGATTTACCTAAAGATGCTAATCCAATGAGAGTATTTGGAGATACATTTCCCGCAGGAACCTTATCAGGTGCTCCTAAATATAAAGCCCTTCAATTAATTCATGAAAATGAAAAAGACAATCGTAGTTTTTATGGAGGAGGAATTGGTTTTATTAATTTAAATGGGAATTTAAATCACGCCATTATTATTCGATCCTTTTTAAGTTTAAATAACACTTTACATTTCCAAGCAGGTGCAGGAGTGGTAGTAAGCAGTGAAGAAGAAAAAGAATTACAAGAAGTGAATCATAAATTAGGTGCTCTAAAAAAAGCATTAGGCATAGCAGAAAAATTATAATTACATGAAAATTTTAGTTTTAGATAATTACGATTCTTTTACCTATAATTTGGTACAATATCTTCGAGAAATTACAGAAGATGAAGTTCACATTTTTAGAAATGATGCAATTGATGTTGAAGCCGTTAATAATTATGATTGTATCGTTTTATCTCCAGGGCCGGGCATTCCAAAAAATGCAGGAAATATGCCCGCAATAATAAAGCAATATAAAAATACAAAACCGATATTAGGTGTCTGTTTAGGACATCAAGCAATCGGTGAAGCATTTGGAGGAACATTAGAAAATTTAGAACAAGTTTTTCACGGATTAGCAACGGATATTTCTATTACAGATAAAGATGAACCTTTGTATAATAATCTACCTGAAAAAATTGAAGTAGGTCGATATCATTCTTGGGTAATAAATAAAAATAATTTTCCAGCCTGTTTAAAAATTACATCTACTTCTCCTGACGGAGCAATTATGTCTATTCGACATGAATCGCTTCCTATTTTTGGTGTGCAATATCATCCAGAATCAATTATGACTCCCGATGGGAAAAGCATATTAAAAAATTTTTTAATTGAGGCGAAAAAGAATTTAAATTAAATCATCTATTTTATTCATAGATAATGAAAGAAGTTTTACAAAAATTATACGTTCATAAAACCTTAAAAAGGGAAGAAGCAAAACAGGCACTCATAGACATTACCAATGAGAAAATGAACCCTGCACAAATTGCATCTTTTATGACAGTATTTTTAATGCGTTCCATCACTATAGATGAATTAATGGGTTTTAGAGATGCTCTATTAGAGTTATGTTTACCCATTGATTTTAATGGAGTAGAAAGTATAGATATTGTGGGAACGGGAGGAGATGGAAAAAATACGTTTAATATTTCTACATTGTCTTGTTTTGTTGTGGCAGGAGCAGGATATAAAGTAACTAAGCATGGAAATTATGGATCTTCCTCTGTTTCGGGTTCTTCAAATACCTTAGAAAAATTAGGTTATCAATTTACCAATGAAATTGATGTATTGAAAAAACAATTAGATCAATTTAATATTTGTTTTTTTCATGCGCCTAAATTTCATCCTGCAATGAAATCTGTAGCACAAATTAGAAAACAATTAGGAGTACGTACATTTTTTAATTTATTAGGACCCTTGGTAAACCCTTGTAATCCTTCACATCAATTATACGGAACATCTTCTTTAGAGATTTCTAGATTATATAATTATGTGATGCAAGATTCAAAGAAAAAATTTAGCATTGTTTATGCTTTAGATGGATACGATGAAATTTCATTGACAGGTAAATTCGATATTAAAAATAATAAAGGACATAATGTATTAAGCCCTAAAGATGTGAATAAAAAACTATTAAAACCAGAACAATTAAATGGAGGAGAATCCCAAGAAGAAGCCGTAAAAATTTTCTTGAATGTTTTAGAAGGAAAAGGTACAAGGGCTCAAGTAGATGTAGTCACAACTAATGCAGGAATGGCAATTCATACCTTAAAACCAGAGACGAATATTTTAGATTGTATTAAGGAAGCAGAAGAATCCATTAATAATGGAAATGCTTTAAAAGTTTTAAAATCAATTTGTAATTAATGAGCATTAATTGATTAATGCTCATGTATAGAATAAAATACATATGGATATTTTAGAAAAAATAATGAACCATAAAAAAAAGGAAGTCGCAGAAAGAAAAGCGATGTACCCTGTGAAATTATTAGAACAGAGTATTTATTTTAATACACCATCTGTGTCATTGAAAAAATATATACTTCGAGAAGATAAAAGTGGAATCATTGCGGAATTTAAAAAGAAATCTCCGAGTCAAGGATTTATTAATCCGTATGCAAAAGTAGAAGAAGTTTCTATTGGTTATATGCAAGCAGGAGCTTCAGCTCTTTCTGTTTTAACGGACGAATCTTTTTTTGGAGGAAGCAATAAAGATGTTACTGAAGCAAGGAAATTTAATTTTTGTCCTATTCTTAGAAAAGAATTTGTGATTGATGAATATCAAATCATTGAAGCAAAAGCAATTGGTGCAGATGCTGTTTTATTAATTGCAGAATGTTTAGAAAAAGAAAAAATAAAATCACTTTCGGCTACAGCTAAAAACTTAGGCTTAGAAGTTTTAATGGAAATTCATTCAGGAGAACAATTAAGTAAATTAAATTCTAATATTGACGCATTAGGTGTGAATAATAGAAATTTAAAAACCTTTGAAGTATCAATAGAAACTTCTTTGCATTTAATTGAAGGGATTCCAGATACTGTTGTGAAAATATCTGAAAGCGGATTGAAAAAAGCAGAATCAGTTGTACGATTAAAAGAAGCAGGTTTTCAAGGATTTTTAGTGGGGACTCATTTTATGAAAACAGATAATCCTGCCTTAGCATGTAAGAATTTTATTCTTGAAATCGAAGCATTAGAAGCAGCAAAAAAGAATAAAGTTTTAATATGATCAATTCTGGGGTTAAAATAAAAGTGTGTGGTATGAGAGAAGAAAAAAATATTAATGATATTTCTTCTTTACCAATAGATTTTATGGGTTTAATATTTTACCCAAAATCTTCTCGCTTTATTGACCAAGATGTACCTGAAACTAAAATACCCAAAGTAGGTGTTTTTGTAAATGAAGAAATAAGCAAAATTCAAGCATTAAATAAAAAGTATAATTTAAAATATGTACAATTGCATGGAGATGAAACTCCAGAATATTGTGCAAAAATAAAAGTAAACGGTTTTAAAGTCATTAAAGCATTTAGAGTAGATGATGCTTTTGATTTTAATTTAACTCAAAAATACGAAGCAACTTGTGATTATTTTTTATTTGATGCAAAAGGAAAAGAATACGGAGGAAATGGAATTGTATTTCATTGGAATTTATTAAATAAATATAAAGGAAAAATTCCCTTCTTTTTGAGTGGGGGAATTACGGAGGAAGCGATAGAAAGTATAAACGAATTTAAACATGATCGTTTGTTTGCAGTGGATATTAATTCGGGCTTTGAATTAAAACCTGCATTAAAAGATGCTAAAAAAATCCAACAATTTATTCAAGGAATAAAAAAGATTTAATTATATGTATACTGTTGATGAAAGAGGCTATTACGGAAAATTTGGAGGAGCATATATTCCAGAATTATTACACCCTTGTGTAGAAGAGTTAAGAAGGAATTATGAAAAAATAATTACTGAACCTGAATTTAAAAAAGAGTTCGATCAATTATTAGCAGACTATGTAGGAAGACCTACACCCTTGTATTTTGCCAAAAGATATTCAGAACATTACCAAGCGAATATTTATTTTAAAAGAGAAGATTTATGCCATACAGGAGCACATAAAGTTAATAATACCATTGGTCAAATATTATTAGCAAAACGATTAAATAAAAAAAGAATAATAGCAGAAACTGGAGCAGGTCAACATGGCGTAGCTACAGCAACTGTTTGTGCATTAATGGGTATTGAGTGCATCGTTTATATGGGCGAAAAGGATATTGAACGCCAAGCACCAAATG
>JAHDFV010000078.1:6821-13924 GCA_020627985.1 Saprospiraceae bacterium | reverse complement strand
GGGAAGAAGGAAAGCATCCATTGCCCGTGTTTATTTAACTAAAGGAGACGGTCAAATTACGATCAATGGAAAAGACTTAGATGTTTATTTTCCAGTGGGACACATTCGTAATAAAGTAGTTGAACCGCTTCAGACAGTTGAAGTAGAAAATTTATACAACTTAAACATCAACGTTTCTGGTGGTGGATTTAAAGGTCAAGCAGAAGCTATACGTATGGGAGTATCTCGTGCATTAGTTAAATTGAACGAAGAATTCAAATCACCATTGAAAGTTAAGAAATACTTGACTAGAGATGCAAGAGTAGTAGAACGTAAGAAATACGGTAAGCCTAAGGCTCGTAAAAGCTTCCAGTTCTCAAAACGTTAATGATACTTATTGTATCGGATGTAATCTTATTTATTTTATTAAGAGAAAATACTTTTCACAAATATGGAAAAGCCTACACATAAACAGTTATTGGATGCTGGAGTCCACTTTGGACATTTGAAGAAAAAATGGAATCCAAAAATGTTACCATACATCTTCATGGAGAAAAAAGGTATCCACCTAATTGATTTACACCGTACAGCTGAATGTATGGATGAAGCAGCTGCTGCTTTAAAACAAATTGCACGTTCAGGACGTAAAGTCATGTTTGTTGCTACCAAGAAACAAGCTAGAAGCATCGTAATTGAAGCGGCAAAAAGTGTAAACATGCCTTATGTTGCTGATCGTTGGTTAGGGGGAATGATGACTAACTTTTCTACGATCCGTAAGTCGATCAAAAAGATGAATAACATTGATAAAATGTTAGGGGATAGTTCTGTTTCTATTACTAAAAAAGAGCGTTTAACTTTAACTCGTGAAAGAAACAAGATCGAGAAAGTTATGGGTGGTATTGCAAATTTAAACCGTTTGCCTGCTGCAATCTTTATCGTTGATATTACACACGAGCATATTGCTTTAGCAGAATCTCGTAAGTTAGGTCTTCGTACTTTCGGAATGGTAGATACGAATTCTAACCCTTCTTTAGTTGATTTTCCTATTCCTTCAAATGATGATGCATCAAAATCAGTTAAATTAATTACTGATTATATGGTTTCTGCTATCAAAGAAGGTTTAGAAGAAAGAAGAAAAAGCAAAGAAGCTTCTTCCAACTAAAAACTATTTTAACAATATCTGATTAACATATAAAATTAAAAACGGAATGGAAGTTAAAATTTCAGCCGCAGATGTAAAAAAGCTCCGTGATATGACAGGAGCTGGAATGATGGATTGTAAAAAAGCATTAAAAGAAGCGAATGGCGACTTTGATGGTGCAATCGAATTCCTAAGAAAGAAAGGTCAAAAACTTTCTGATAAAAGAGCAGATCGTGAAGCTAAAGAAGGTGTAGTTATTGCTATTACTTCTGAAAATAGAAACAACGGTGTCATCGTTAGATTAAGTTGCGAAACTGATTTTGTTGCTAAAACAGAAAGTTTTGTTGACTTAGCAAAATCTATTGCGAACATCGCTCTTAAAAATTTACCAGCAGACAAAGATGCATTATTAGAATTATCTTTTGATGACAGCTTAACTGTTGGCGCTAAGGTAACTGAACAATTAGGTGTAATCGGTGAAAAAATTGAAGTAGCTGAATTCGCTAAAATTGAAACAGCTGCTGGAGAAGGTCAAGTGCTTCCATATATTCATATGGGACATAAAGCTGGTGTTTTAGTTGCTTTAAATTTAGAAGGTCCAGATAAAATTCAAGCAGGTAAAGATGTAGCAATGCAAGTTGCAGCTATGAAGCCTATTGCTTTAGATGCTGATGACGTAGCTCAAGATATTAAAGATAAAGAATTAAGAATCGGAATGGAAATGGCTCAAGCAGAAGGCAAGCCAGAAGCAATGTTAGAAAGAATTGCTACAGGACGTTTAAATAAATTCTTCAAGGAAAATACATTATTGAATCAGATCTTTGTTAAAGACAACAAGAAAACTGTTGCCGCTTATCTACAATCAATTGATAAGAACTTAACAGTTACTTCATTCAAACATGTTACTTTAGGTTAATTTTAATCTATTTTTAAAAAGCGAAATCAAATTGATTTCGCTTTTTTTTTGCCTATTTTATTCATTTAATTTTACGAACATTATCTTTACGCACATTCTATCAAAGCAGATCCAACAACATGAATAATAAATATAAAAGAGTATTGTTAAAACTTAGCGGAGAGTCCTTAATGGGTGATCAGCAATTTGGCATTGAACCCAATATGCTTGTACATTACGCTGAACAGATTAAAGAAATTTCTGCATCAGGAATTGAAGTAGCTGTTGTAATCGGTGGGGGAAATATTTTTAGAGGTTTACAAGCAAAAGATTCTGGAATCGAGCGAGTACAAGGAGATTATATGGGTATGTTGGCTACTGTGATCAATGGTATGGCTTTACAAAGTGCTCTAGAAGCACAAGGCGTTTTCACTCGATTAATTACAGCGATAAAAATGGAACAGATTGCTGAACCTTATATTAGAAGAAAAGCAATTCGTCATTTAGAAAAAGGAAGAGTTGTTATTTTTTCTGCTGGTACTGGTAGCCCTTATTTCACAACAGATTCTGCTGCCGCATTAAGAGCGAATGAAATACAAGCCGATGTTATCCTAAAAGGAACAAGAGTAGATGGTATTTATTCTGCCGATCCAGAAAAAGATCCAAATGCAACCCGATTTGATGAAATCTCTTTTGCTAAAGTAATTAGTATGGGGTTAAATGTAATGGACATGACTGCCTTTACTTTATGCCAAGAAAATAATCTTCCTATTATTGTTTTTGATATCAATGAAAAGAATAATTTGCAAAAAATAATACAAGGAGAGCCCGTAGGTACCTTAGTGCAATAAAAACAAAGATAGCATTGTAAATATTAACAACAATTTCTATATTCGTGACATTTGTTAACAAATTCTGTCATATATATAGAAATTGAATTTATTATTGATTTCATTTTAATGAATTCAATCCGTTTTTAAATTAAAAAAGACATGCAAGAAGAATTAGATTTATATAAAGAAACAGCCAAAGAAAGCATGCAAGACGCTTTAGAGCGGTTGGCTAGAGAATTGAGTCGAGTAAGAACTGGAAAGGCATCACCATCAATCTTTAATGGTGTAATGGCAGAGTATTATGGAACAATGACCGCTATTTCGCAAATGGCAAACATTACGACTTCAGATGCAAGGACTATCATGATTCAACCTTGGGATAAAGGCGCACTACAACCCATTGAGCATGCAATTATTGCAGCAAATATGGGATTAAATCCTCAAAATGATGGGGAATTAATTCGAATTAATGTTCCTCCTTTAACCGAAGAACGAAGAAGAGAAATGGTTAAGAAGATTAAATCATTTACGGAGGAAGCCAAAGTTAGCATCAGAAATGCGAGACGAGATTTAATGGAAGCTATTAAGCAAGCCGTGAAAGATGGATATCCTGAAGATGCAGGTAAGAAATTAGAGCAAGAAGCTCAAGAGTTAACCAATAGTTTTGCCGCTAAAGCAGAAAAGACTGCAGATGCGAAAGAGAAAGATATTATGACGGTATAAACTTAAAAAAGAATTATATCGTTTTAAAAAAGGGAGATTTGTAATTCAAATCTCCCTTTTGCTATTAAAACACCCAACAAAGACCATTAAAAAGAATTAATAAGGTATTTTTACACTCTAAATAATCAAATCATACATGTATCCGGATTTATCCTATTTTTTTCATGATCTTCTAGGCACTGATTACGATAATTGGCTGGCCATTTTTAAAACCTTTGGTTTATTACTTGCTACCTCTTTAGTCGTATCAGGAGGAATACTATATAGAGAGTTTAAACGTCTTGAAAAGCCTGGAGGTCCATTCCATCATGCCATTACCCAAGTTGAGCAAATAGTAGGTGCTGCTCCTACTTGGAAAGATATTCTTCCAGGTAGCATCGTAGGATTTATCATTGGCTATAAATTTCTTCATGTTTATAAAAATTTCCAAGCCTTCAAAGGCGATCCCGTTAAAATATTATTCTCAACCGAAGGGTACTTTTTATATGGCTTACTTGGAGCTTTATTATTAGGTGGTATCTATTTCTGGGATAAGAAAAGAAGTCAATTAGAAAACCCACTTACACAAAGTTATTCTTTAAAGCCTTCAGATCGAGTTGGAGACATTGTAATTATTGCTGCTTTGAGTGGTGTACTCGGTGCTAAGCTCTTTGCCATGGTTGAAACATTAGATAGCATTCATTCATTTCAAGACTTTTTAGATCAGTTACTGTCAGGTAGTGGACTTGCTATTTATGGAGGTTTAATTATTGGATTCACGGTCGTTATGTTGTATATCCGATCCTTGAAATTACCTGCACTTCATTTTTTAGATACTGCAGCACCAGGATTAGTTCTTGCATTAGGAATTGGTCGTTTGGGCTGTCATTTTTCTGGGGATGGAGATTGGGGAATACAAGCTGCTGCTCAACCCGATTGGTGGTTTTTACCCGACTGGTTATGGTCTTGGGATTACCCTAGAAATGTAAATGAAGGAAGAACAGGTGTCAAAGTAGGCGAAATAGCTCCTACCCCACTTCCTGTAGATTGTGATGGATGTAAATACAAATGGAAATTAGGCTATAAAGTATACCCTACTTCAATTTATGAGTTTGTAATGTTTTCTGGAATTTTTGGATTCCTTTGGAGTATTCGTAAAAAAGTAACTGTACCTGGTACTATCTTTTTCCTTTACATGATATTCAATGGAATTGAACGATGGTTTATTGAAAAAATCAGAGTGAATGACATTTTCATGTGGGGTTTAACCCAAGCGGAAGTTATTTCTATTGGATTCTTTAGTATCGGAATTGTTGGATTAGGAACGATTTACGCTAGACGAAAAAATTAAATCTTTTTGGAAGCTAAAATTGACATACGAAAGTTATCCTTAGAAGAATTAAAAGGATTTTTTAAAGAACTAGGAGAAGCCACTTTTAGAGCCAAACAAGTTTATGAATGGCTTTGGAAAAAAAGTGCAATTTCTTTTTCGGAAATGACCAATCTTTCTAAAAAATTAAGAACACAGCTCGAAGAGAATTTCATCATTAATGCTATTATTGAAGATAAAGTCCAGCGGAGTATTGATGGTACAATAAAATCTAGATACAAATTACATGATGGTCATTTAATTGAATCTGTTTTAATTCCTGTTCCAAAAGATAGTCGATTTACTGTTTGTGTTTCATCACAAGTTGGTTGTAGTTTAACTTGTAAATTTTGCGCAACTGGTCAAATGAAACGAGTACGAAATTTAGATGCTTCAGAAATTTATGATCAAGTCGTAAAAGTCAATCAACAATCATTAGATACCTTTGGTAAGCCCTTAACTAATATTGTTTATATGGGCATGGGTGAACCTTTATTGGCCTATAAACCCATGATGGAAAGCATTCATTATTTAACGTCTCCTGAAGGCTTAGATATGTCCCCAAAACGGATTACTGTGAGTACGGCGGGAATTGCTAAAATGATAAAAAAATTAGCGGATGATAATTCTAAAGTTAATTTAGCTTTATCATTACATGCAGCTGATGATACAAAGCGAAATGAAATTATGCCAATAAATGAACAAAATAATTTAGAAGCATTAGCTGAATCATTAGATTATTTTTATCAAAAAACAGGCAACAGAATTACCTTTGAATATATCGCTTTCCAACGTTTTAATGATGGAATAGAGGATGCAAAAAATTTAGTAAAACTTTGTAGAAGAGTTCCTGCCAGAGTGAATATTATTGAATACAACCCAATTGACGGTGCTGATTTTAAAAAATCAGATGCAGATAGAATAGATAAATTTGCTCAATATTTAAGAGAACATCGAGTAGCAGTTACTGTTCGTAAATCAAGAGGAAAAGATATAGATGCTGCCTGTGGTCAATTAGCCAATAAAGAATAAATTTCAAGCATGAAAGATTGGACATTTTTAATGTGGGTCTATTTAATTCTAGCCATTGCAGGAATTATTTTCCCTTGGTATTATAATATAGAATACATGATGAATCATGAAGAAACCTTAACCCCTGCTAGATTCATAAAAGGAGGGTTAGTCAATTCAATTTCTTCATCTATTACTTGGGATTTAATTGTGGGTTCTAGTGCAGCAAGTATTTTTATAATTATAGAAGCTCTCCGTTTAAAAATGAAACATCTTTGGTTTTATATTTTAGCTACTTATTTGATAGCCTTCGCTTTTGTATTACCTTTTTTCTTATTTATGAGAGAGCGTAAATTAAATGCTCAAAAGCAGTAGAACTTTTTCATGAAAACTATTAATAACCAATCTTTAAAAAAATATAATACTTTTGGCATCGACGTAGATGCAAAAGAATTTGTGATCATTCAAACTAAAGATGATGTTTTTAATTTCTTAAAAAAGAAAAAAAATATACCGTTTAAAATATTAGGTGGTGGAAGTAATCTATTGCTTACCGATCATATTGATTCTCCTGTTTTAAAAAATGAGATAAAAGGTATTTCGCTTGTATTAGAAAATGAAGATTCCGTTTTAGTCAAAGTGGGTGGCGGTGAGAATTGGCATCAATTTGTTCTTTGGGCAGTAGCTCGAAATTATGGAGGAATAGAAAATTTATCCTTAATTCCAGGTACAGTAGGAGCAGCTCCAATTCAAAATATTGGTGCTTATGGAGTAGAATTAAAAGATGTGCTTGAAGGAGTCAATTTTATTCATCTTGAAAAAAAAGAATTAATTTCTTTTAACAATGAGGAATGTAAGTTTGGATATCGAAATAGTATTTTTAAACAAGAATTAAAAAATAATATCTTTATAACCGAAGTATTTTTTAAACTATCAAAACCACCTCATTCTATTCATCTTTCTTACGGAGCCATTCAACAAAACTTACAAGAAAAAGGAATTATTAATCCTACGATAAAAGAAATTAGTGAAACCATAATTAATATTAGAAATTCAAAATTGCCTGATCCTAAAGTGATTGGAAATTCTGGTTCTTTTTTTAAAAATCCTGAAATATCCAAGGCTACATTTAATTCCTTAAAAAATAAATTTCCGAATATTATTTCTTACCCT
>JAHDFV010000078.1:0-6811 GCA_020627985.1 Saprospiraceae bacterium | reverse complement strand
ATGCCAAATGGTTTAATCAAAATACCTGCTGCTTGGTTAATTGATCAATGCAGATTAAAAGGAGTGAGATATGGAAATACAGGTTGCTATAAAAACCAACCTTTAGTGGTAGTGAATTATGGAAATGCAAGTGGTAAAGAAATAAAAGATTTTTCAGATCGAGTACGTAAAATTGTTTTCGAAAAATTCAAAATAGAAATTTATCCAGAAGTAAATATTTGGTAATTAAATAGAAAAATTAAAACCCCTTGCTAAATTCACAAGAGGTCTTTAAATATTATTCTTCCTAATTTACTTAAGCCCAAACAGACAATGGTTTTTCTTCATCATAGTAACCAATAAAACAAGATGCGGCTGTTCGCATTCCTCCCCGACTCGGTTTTACACAATGAATACAATTCGAACGGAATAAAATTAATTCACCAACTCTCGGTTTTACAACCGCTGGGGATAAAGGAATCTTATTGCGATCAATAAAATCATAATCGCCACTATATAATGTTTCTAATTCTTCTAGGCTTGGTGTATAATTCCACACTTCTAATTCCCCTCCTTCTTCAGGTGTACTTAAATATAAGTTCGCAGCTAATTGACTCTTCATTTCAGCAAATTCCGAACACATCGGTAAATCTTTATACAATGCATCCATATGAGGAGGCAAACCTCCTTCAGGATTTGCTTCGAAAGAACGTATAATTCCAGGGTTCATCATTCGACCATTAATTGTCTCGACTCTAGATCCTTTAGTCCAGGCATTTTCTAAATCCGCATGAAGTGATCGTAAAGGGTTTGAACCATCAGAATCTATAATTTTATCAATTAGATCATACAAACCTAAAGCAGATTCGAAATAGGCATCCATTTTTGCAGCATCATTTTCTGTCTCAAAAAGAGTCATACCTATCCTATTTACAGATACATCTAAGGCATTGGAATAACGTCCTAATTCTGCTGAATTTTCAAGTGGAAGTCTCCATCTCTTACATGT
Organism: Saprospiraceae bacterium; assembly: GCA_020627985.1. Classification (GTDB taxonomy): domain Bacteria; phylum Bacteroidota; class Bacteroidia; order Chitinophagales; family Saprospiraceae; genus JAHDCE01. The sequence goes on along the minus strand of JAHDFV010000078.1, from coordinate 5,823 downwards.
CATTTCATCAATGAATGGATAAATTCTAAGCATTAATGATTTTCCTGTAAATAAATCTACCAAATCTTTTTCTAGTAGTTCTGATCTTTCTACAACACCTAATATTGTATTTGTAGTGTTCATAAAATTAAATTCTTGGTTATAGTTCTAATAATAGTTCGTAATAAGTTGTACATCAATTTTTAATAAATGATTCGTTTAGAATCATATATTATTATTTATAATGTAATTTATTTCGCTACTTTTTATTCATAAAAAATAGCTTATAAATTTCAAATAACTAATATTAAAACAATAAGTTATAGGATAATAAAACTATATTTAACAATCGCAAAACACTGATAAACAATGATTTAAAATTGAAAATATATTCAGGTGCAGTTATAGAAGCGTATAAAGAAGGTATTACTTGTAACAATGCAATTACTATTCCAATTGTATTTTTCTAAGAATTATTTTTAATATATTATTAACATTCTAAATAGTTCTTAATTTACAAATAAGCACTTATTGTTAAGAAAATCATGGTAATTAAGGTTAAATAACCCAACAAAGGCATAACAAAGCGTAACCATTTATCATATGTCACATTTACCATTGTCAATGAAGCCAAAATCAATCCTGTTGGAGTAATGAATGCCATTAAACCCATACCGTATTGATAGGCATTTACTACATGTTCTCTACCGAGGTCTACGACATCTGCTAAAGGTGCCATAATCGGCATAGACAAAACAGCCATTCCAGAAGAAGAAGGAATAAAAAAGGATAAACCACCATATAAAAACATCATTACATTGACAAAGATGCCTTTTGGCATTCCATCTACAACTCCTGATGAATAATGCAAAAGGCTATCGCTAATTAATCCATCATCCATTAGAACGGTTACTCCTCTAGCTAATCCAATTATTAATGCAACAGATAATAAGTCATTCGCTCCTTTGACAAAAGCATCAATAAAATCTGTTTCTTTCATCCATACAATTAATCCTATAACAATCGAACCCACAAAAAATATAGTTGTCATTTCTAAGAACCACCAACCTAAATAAGAAACACCAAATATCATTATAGCAAAGCAAAGTGCAAAAACAATTAATATCAATGAAATACGACCTGTGAATTTATGCTCTACTTTATCATCTGTCATAAATAATTTTTCAATCTCTTCTTTTTGATCATAGATTATTGATTGAGTCGGATCTTTACGAACTTTTTCAGCGTAGCGCATGATATACCATATACAAAAAGCTGTTCCTAAAATTAGCATCATTAAACGACCATTTAATCCATTGGTCCAATCAATGCCTGCTGCATCCGATGCGATGATGGCACTAAAAGGATTTACCGTTGAGCACATGGTTCCTACACAAGAACCAATATAAATGGCTGCTAAAGCCACCATTGCATCGTATCCTGCAGCCAGAAAAACAGGGACTAAAATGGGATAAAACGCAATCGTTTCTTCCGCTAAGCCAAAAGTGGTTCCTCCTAAAGCAATTAAAGAAGTGATAATTACAATCAATAATCTTTCTCTTCCCTTTAAAGCAACAGCTAATTTTCCTACCCCAGCATCAAATGCTCCTGTTTTATGAATGACACCAATAAATCCACCAATAATTAGGACAAATAAAATGACATCCATTGCCCCCATGATCCCTTTCAAAGGAGATTGAATAAATTCGAATATCCCTTGAGGATTACTTTCTAATTCATGATAAGTACCAGGTATACCAACGGGTTTCCATATATCCCCTGTAGTAAATTTTTCTAACTGTGTCCGAATACCAAATTCATCTAAAGTAGCTTGTGTACCTGGGAATTCTTTTTTGCCTTCATGGAAGGTATGAACAAATACCTTTTTTTCTTTATCATAAGATAATTGTTCAAACTTGCCTGAAGGAACCAACCAAGTCATTAATGCGACTAAAGCAGCAATAATTAATAATACAGAATGAGCCGTTGGGAATTTGATTTTCTTCATATTCAATAAATATAACCGTTCACATTAATAATTCTTTTAATTTTACATAAAAACATACAATTAAATATGAAGTACGCTTTTATTTCCATTCTTATTCTTACTTTTTTATTCTCATGTACAGGTGATAAATCGGTAGAAGAAAAAACAGTAGCAAAAGAAGTTGTAAAATCTTTAGAAGAAAGAATTGATGATCACATTGAAAAAGAATTAGCCAGTGGCGTTAAAAATGATACCATTGTGCTTGACTTCAGATTTGGAATGTCTAGAAAAGAAGTTTATAAACATACAAAGAAATTATACAGTCAAAAGAAGATGTACCCTATTCAAAAGTCTAAAAAAGTTAGAGAATATGTATACGACCTTAGATTGCGAAAAGCAGGGAAACTCAGAACCTTTTTTGAAGCATATTTTTACGATAAAAAAGAATTATATCGAGTAGAATGTGAACCTAAAATAGATACTACAAAATTGAACATTCAAGACGTATTACAAGAAATCAAACCAATTTATGTAGCTGAATATGGTAAACCACATTTCATCGTACCTCATGAAGAAGACACAAAGTGTAAATCATATTTATGGATTGATGGAAATCGAAAAATTGAAGTAGGCTGTTTCGAGGATAAGGTTTTTATGTATTATGAAGACATCCCATTAGCTACAAAAGCGGCAAAAGATTCTGATCTTTAGAAACCTTTACATTATATTCCCGTCAAATATAATGATACAACTCTTCTTTCATTTACTATGAAGTAGAGAATTCAATAAGATTGGCACTTTTATAGTACTCATAAAAAAGTTGAATCTAACTAAGAAAAAAATTATTTATGAAAATTGAACAGAGACTATGGACCGCATCAAAAGGATGGGAAACAGAATCAAATAATGATTTTCCAAAAGAAAATAATTTAGTCCTTGCTTTTGCTAGTCGACATAATTTAGAGAAAGAAAATCTAGTAAAAGAAGTATTAGATTTGTATCCTAATTCTGATGTCATTTTAAATTCCACTTCAGGAGAAATATATGGCAATAGTGTTTATGATGAATCCATTTCTGTATCAGCTATTCATTTTGAAAAGACACAATTCGAAATAGCTCAAGTCGAAATTTCAAATGCAAATGAAACCTTTGAAAAGGGTAAAGAATTAGCTAAAAAATTAAATAAAGAAAATTTAAAACACGTTTTTATTATTTCAGATGGAAGTCTAGTAAATGGTAGTGAATTAGCGAAAGCATTAAACAACAATCTACCTGAAAAAGTGATGACAACTGGAGGTTTAGCTGGAGATGCTGCTCGTTTTGAAAAAACACTTGTCGGGTTAAATGCTCAACCCAAACCAGGAAATATTATTGCCGTTGGACTCTATGGCAATAATATTCAAATTGGTTATGGCTCTGTTGGAGGATGGGATACTTTTGGTCCAAAAAGAAAAGTAACAAAAGCGACCAACAATGTTTTGTATGAATTAGATGGTAAATCTGCTTTAGAATTATACAAACTATATCTAGGTGATAAAGCGAAAGAATTGCCTGGATCTGCTCTTTTATTCCCTTTAAGTATTACAACGGAAGACGAAACAAAACCATTAGTTCGAACTATTTTATCAATTGATGAAGAAGCGCAAAGCATGACGTTTGCAGGAGATCTTCCTGTTGGAGCCACCGCTCAATTAATGAAAGCCAATTTTGATAAATTAATCGATGGAGCTTATGAAGCTGCAGAATCAGGCAAAAAGACCATTGATGATAAAGGGAACGAAGCCCAACTTGCTATTTTAGTCAGTTGTGTTGGTAGAAAGCTAGTCTTAGATCAAAGAGTAGATGAAGAAATAGAAAGTGTCATTGAAATCATAGGAGAAAATATTCCTATAACAGGTTTCTATTCTTATGGAGAATTATCTCCTTTTGCTGGATTTCACAGTTGTAGATTGCACAATCAGACTATGACTATTACCTTATTGGGAGAAAACTAAGAATGAACCGACTCTTACAACGACAAATTAAAAGACACCTTGGTGGTATTGAAAAAGTACCAGAATCAATGATTCCCTTCTTGGAAGCTATTGATCGATCTTATACACATTATGAAGACGATCGACTTCTTTTAGAACGATCTATGGATATAAGTTCCAATGAATTAGAAACAACAAATACTCAATTATCAGAAGAAACCAATAAACAAGCAAAGATTTTAGAACGTTTAAAAGTTTCGCTTAATACCCTTTTATCTGTTGATAATTCAGGATCAGAAGCCAATTTCATCAATGATGAAGATGATGTTTTAAAAGTGATTGATTTCATTGAAATTCAATCCAAACATATTAAACAAGTAGAGGAAGAAATTTTACGGGTACAGCATTTCATTAATCAATCCAACGATGCCATACAAGTAATGGATTCAAATGGCAATTTAATTTTTGCCAATAATAATGCCTTGAATTGGATGGATGGGTATAAATCCGCTAACTATGGTAGTAAAATTTTTGGTAAAGATTCTAAATTCAAAAGTCAAAAAGAATGGTCTGAAATTTTAGACCGCCTCAAACATAAAAACCCCTTAATCCTAGAAAAATCTCAGGAAGCAATGCACCATACCTTTCCTGTTGAAATGAGTATCAAACAGGTGAAATTACAAGATGAAGATTTTGTAATTTGTGTAGCTAGAGATATAAGTAGTAGAAAAGACGCAGAGAAAATTCAAAAAGAATTAATTGAAGGATTAAATAAATCAAACGAAGAACTTGAAAATTTTGCTTATATCGTTTCTCATGATTTAAAAGCACCGATTAGAGGAATTGGATCTTTAACCGCTTGGTTAAAAGATGACTATGGAGATGTACTAGATGATGAAGGGAAAAACCTTTTGCATCTTATGGAAAAGAGAGTATTAAGAATGCAACAACTCATTGAAGGCATTTTACAATATTCTAGAATTGGAAGAATTGATAAAGAAGAAAAGGAAATTGATATTAATGAAGTTTTAGATGAAGTAATTGATACCATTGCTCCGCCCAAAGAAACTTTTGAAATCAATGTTCTTTCGACATTACCTAAAATGATTAATAGTGAAATCCGCGTCAGTCAAATTTTCCAAAATATCATTAGTAATGCGATAAAATATAGTGATAAAGAAAAATGCATCGTAACAATAGATGTTTCAGACGCAGATCGTTTTTGGCAATTTTCTATTGAAGATAATGGCCCAGGAATAAAGCCTGCCTATCACGACAAAATTTTTAAAATATTCCAAACCTTACAAGCTAGAGATACGTTTGAAAGTACGGGTATTGGATTATCTATTATAAAAAAGATTATTGAACAAAATGATGGAAAGATTTGGTTAGAATCTGAAGAAGGAAAAGGATGTAAATTTTTCTTTACCTTACCCAAGTAAAAACCTATCGAATAAATTTATATAAAATGAGTGTTGATAATAAAACAATCCTTCTAGTTGAAGATGATGAAATAGATATCATGACGGTTAAACGTGCCGTTAAATCTTTAAAAATTCCGAATCCTCTAAGTGTAAGAAACAATGGTGAAGATGCCATTGAGTATTTAGAAGAAAATGTAAATTCCTTACCTGGAATTATCATTCTAGATATCAATATGCCTAGAATGAACGGAATAGAATTCTTGAACATTATCAAAAAAGATCATCGTTTTTTAAGGATTCCTGTTGTTGTTTTAACGACATCAAAAGAACATCAGGATCGATATGAATCCTTCAATTTAAATGTTGCGGGATATATGATTAAACCTGTCATTTTTGATGATTTTGTCAAAGTGATTGATATTATTCATAAATATTGGTCTACGAGTAAACATCCTGATTA
>JAHDFV010000077.1 GCA_020627985.1 Saprospiraceae bacterium | reverse complement strand
ATAATAAAAATACTAAACATGAATAATGTATCTGGTATCAAAAATCCTAATGCTTCCCTAACTACATTAGGAATTCAAAATGAAAAAAATCAATACTGGAATTTAACACCTGAAGAATTAATGGAACATTCCATTTCTAAAGGAATGGCAGTTTTAGCTGATTCTGGTGCTCTTAAAATAAATACTGGAAAATTTACAGGTCGTTCACCAATGGATCGTTTTATCGTTAAAGATGATATTACAAAAGATAAAGTAGATTGGGGTGATATAAATTTTTCTTTTGAATCAGATAAATTTGATTCTCTTTACCATAAAATAACTCAATACTTTTCTGGTAAAGATATCTATGTAAAGGATGGTTATGCTTGTGCGGATAACAACTACAAATTGAACGTAAGACTTGTTGCAGAATACCCATGGAGTAGCCAATTTCTTCACAATATGTTTTTAAGACCTTCAAAGGAAGATTTATTAAAAGTAAATCCAGATTGGACAATACTTTGTGCTCCTGGTTTTTTAGCAGTTCCTGATGTAGATGGAACAAGACAAGAAAATTTTGCGATTATTAATTTCACAAAAAAAACAATCATTATTGGTGGAACTGGGTACACAGGTGAAATCAAAAAAGGAATTTTCTCTGTATTAAACTTTATTCTTCCTACAGAAAGAAATGTCTTAAGTATGCATTGTTCTTCTAATGTTGGAGAGGAAGGAGATACCGCTGTATTCTTTGGTTTATCTGGTACAGGTAAAACGACTTTATCAGCTGATCCAAATAGACCTTTAATCGGTGATGATGAGCATGGATGGTCTGATGATGGTGTTTTCAATTTCGAGGGTGGATGTTATGCTAAAACGATTGACCTTTCTTCAGAAAATGAACCTGAAATTTGGGAAGCCATTAAACATGGTGCTATTTTAGAAAATGTAGTGTTTAAAGAAGGAACTAGAGAAGTTGATTTTGAAGATACAAGCATTACTCAAAACACAAGAGTATCTTACCCAATTTACCATATTGAAAATGCCTTAAAAGTATCTAAAGGAGGGATTCCCAAAAATATATTTTTCTTGACTTGTGATGCTTTTGGAGTATTACCTCCGATCTCTAAGTTATCAAAAGAACAAGCCATGTACCATTTCATTTCTGGATATACTGCTAAAGTTGCAGGTACTGAAGTGGGTATCAAAGAACCTAAAACAGTATTCTCAGCTTGTTTTGGAGCTCCTTTTTTACCTTTACATCCAACAAAGTATGCCGAAATGCTTGGAGAGAAAATGACAAAATATAACACAAATGTTTGGCTGGTGAATACAGGTTGGACAGGTGGTGAATATGGTGTGGGTAACCGTATGAAATTAAAATATACTAGAGCAATGATCACTGCAGCTTTAAATGGTGAATTAGATCATGTAAACTATGCAGAACATCCAATATTTGGTATAGAAATGCCTTCTAATTGTCCGAATGTTCCAGATGAAGTGCTAAATCCAAGAGGAACATGGGAAAGTAAAGTAGCATATGATGCTAAAGCGAATGACTTAGCTAAAAAATTCAATGCTAACTTTAAGCAGTTTGAAGATCAAGCGAATAATGACATTTTATCTGCAGCTCCAAAAGTTGTTGTGGATGCATAAATTCAATTAATATTGATTCAAACCCCTTTCAAAATAAATTGAAAGGGGTTTTTTTGTTCATTTTTGATACTAAATAATCAAATGTGGGAATCTCAGACCAATTCTTGCTAAAATTAAAAAACATTTCGTTTTAAAATACTATATTTGACTTCCTACCTCGCTCTTCAAAACAAATAGTTGATACAAAGTAGTTAATACTCCATTTTTTTTGTCAAATAGTGGGAAAATGTGGAAATTATGATAGATTTGTGTTTATATTGTGTTTGAATTGAGCAACAAACTAATAAATGCAGCGATTAATTGGTGATTATGAAGTAAAAGTGGATGCAAAAGGACGCTTCCGCCTACCTTCCCAACTTATCCGCCAACTGGGTGATTTGGACAGTAATCATTTTGTCGTAAATCGGGGTTTCGAAAAACATCTTTCTTTATATCCAAGATCTGTCTGGGATACTTTAGTTGCAAAACTAGATAAGAAGCTAAGTATGTTTAAAGAAAAACAAAGGAAATTTATGAGATACTTCAATAGAGGTGCTACTGAATTAACCTTAGATAGTTCCGATCGATTGCTGCTACCAAAAGGGCTAATTGAATATGCTGGAATAGAAAAGGACATGGTACTATCTACCCTTACGGATAGAATAGAAATCTGGTCGAAAGCTGAATATGAAAAAATGATTCAGGAAGAACCAGAAGACATGTCAGAATTCACAGATATGATGGCCGACGATATTGATATTGATATATAAAGCGTAAAACCTCTTTTCATGAATTATCATGATCCTGTGATGAAAGTCGAAAGCATAGAAGCTTTAGGAATTCGAAATGGAGGTGTGTTTGTAGATGCAACTTTTGGAGGCGGTGGTCATACAAGGGCAATCCTCGATCAATTAAATGGTTCAGGTAGACTCTTCGGCTTCGATCAAGATGAAGATGCTAAACCAAATATACCTACAGATGAAAACTTTACTTTCATAGATAGTAATTTTAGATTCATCAAAAGATATTTAAGATTACACCAAACCAAAGAGGTGGATGGAATATTGGCTGACTTGGGTGTTTCTTCTCATCAATTAGATGAAGCCGAAAGAGGTTTCTCTTTTCGTTTTGAAGCGGAATTAGATATGAGGATGAATCAAAATGCTGAAATATCTGCAAAGGAAGTGATCAATGAATACAAGGAACTTCAATTAGTGCAAATGTTTAGTGAATATGGGGAAATAAGAAACTCTAAAACACTTGCAAATGCCATTGTCAATGAAAGAAGAATGAGAAATATTCATACCATTCAAGATTTCATAACTATGATTGAGCCTTTTATTCGAGGAAAAAGAAATAGATATCTCGCACAAGTATTTCAAGCGATAAGAATTGAGGTCAACGATGAAATGGGAGCACTAAAAGATTTCTTACAAGAATCATTAGAAGTTTTAAAACCAGGAGGAAGATTAGTTTTCATTTCTTATCATTCTTTAGAAGATAGATTAGTGAAGAATTTTCTCAAATCTGGAAATTTTGAAGGAAAACAAATCAAGGATTTTTATGGAAACATCGAACGTCCTTTTAAACTGATAACCAGAAAGGCTATGGAGCCTACTGATGAAGAAATAAAAATTAACCCAAGAGCACGAAGTGCTAAAATGAGGGTTGCAGAAAAGAAATAATGGCTAGAAAGAAAAAGAGCATATTAGATTTTGCCAACTTAGGTACACCATTAGCAAGTATCATTTTAAGAAACTTGCCTTTTGTGATGTTCCTTGGGTTTCTTGCTACTATTTACATTGCTAATGTTCATTATGCTGAAAATTCATTAAGAGAAATTAAGCAACTAGAAAGACAAATTGCCGAGTTAAGATGGCAATCAATGGCGGCTCAAGCAGAATTAATGTATGACAGTAAACAATCTGAAGTGTTGAAAAAAGTAAAACCGCTTGGATTAATAGATTCGGGAAAAAAGGCAAAAAAAATAGTTTTAAACAATAAAGAAAAAAAAGGCAGCTGACGACTTAATGCAAATAAAAAATGAAATACTAATCCGTATTTATGTGGTGCTCTCAGTAATAATACTGTTTGCACTTATCCTTTTTTTACAAGCAGTCAAGATTTCAATCTTTGAAAAAGACAAATGGTTAGCAAAAGCAGAACAATATCAATACTCTAACAAGAAAGTTAGTCAAGATAGAGGAAACATTCTATCACATGATGGAAGTTTATTGAGTACTTCTCTACCCTATTACGACATTCGATTTGATCCTTTAACACAATCCATTACTGACGAAATTTTCTGGAGAAATATAGATTCGCTTTCTTGGTGTTTAGCTACTTACGTAGATAATACATATACACCAGGTGGTATGAGAGAGAAATTAATGGAATCCAGAAAAAATGGAGACCGCTATGTTCTCATAAAAAAGAATGCGAGTCATTTAGAATTAGAACGCATAAAAAAATTTCCATTATTCAATAGAGGAAGATATAGAGGAGGACTAATAGTAGAAAAAAGACCTAAAAGAGAAAGACCATTTGGAATTCTAGCTAGAAGAACAATCGGCATTGTTAGAGAAGGTGCAAACGCAATTGGTTTGGAAGGAAGATATGATAAAGTATTAGGAGGAGAAGCAGGTGAACGATTAATGCGAAAAATTAAAGGACTAAATGGTGAAACCATTTGGATACCAGCTGATGATTATACTTATAATTTCGAATCAGGTAAGGATATCAAAACAACAATTGATATCAATTTACAAGATATAACGGAAGAAGCTTTAAAAAGAGGATTACAAAAACACAATGGTGAATTTGGCACAGCCATCGTAATGGAAGTTGAAACTGGTGCCATTAGAGCAATTGCTAATCTAGGTAAAACCGAAGATGGTTGGTGGGAAAAATATAACTATGCTATAGGACGAGGAATTGAACCTGGTTCTACATTCAAGCTAGCTTCTGCAATGGCATTATTAGAAGATAATCTAATTGATTTAGATGATACCATTCAAATCTTTCAAGGTAAACATGAATTCTACGATGAAGAAATGGTAGATGCTTCTTACCATGCTTTAGATGAAACAACCTTCAGACATGTTTTTGAAATTTCATCGAATGTAGGAATTGCTTTAACCATAGATGAAAAATATAAAAACAATAAATCTCAATTTGTAAATCGATTAAAAGACTTCAATTTAGATTTACCAACAGGTATAGAAATCGATGGTGAAGTTGCACCATTTATTAAAGATCCTGAAAACGAAGATGACGACTGGAGTGGAATCACTCTACCTTGGATGTCAATTGGTTACGAGTTAACGTTAACTCCATTACAATTACTAACCTTCTATAATGCTGTTGCCAATGATGGTCGAATGATGAAACCATACTTAGTTGACGAAATCATGCAATATGGTGAAACACATAAAAAATTCAATCCAACTGTTATTGATAAAAGCATTGCTAAAGAATCAACTATTCGAAAAGCGAAAGAACTATTAGAAGGTGTTGTTTCAGAGGGTACTGCAAAAAAGCTAAAAACAACTTTGTACAATTTTGCAGGTAAAACAGGTACTGCTCAGGTAAATTATTCTAAAAGAAGAGGACAAAAGTTAAAACACCAAGCTTCATTTGCAGGATATTTCCCAGCTGAAGAACCGAAGTATTCCATCATTGTATTAATCAATGATCCAAAAAATGGTTCTTATTATGGTAGTGATGTTGCAGGTCCTATTTTTAGAGAAATTGCAGATAAAGCATATTCCTCTAAATTTGAAATACAACCACCAATGAATCAGGAAGTCAAACCAGGTTGGAGAACCTATAGCCTACCTGATATGAATGTTGGAGAAAAAGATGAACTCGCTTTTCTTTTAAGAGATCTTGAAATTCCTTTTTCTGATCATTCAGATAATCAAAGTTGGTCAATTATCAGATCAGCAAGTGACACATTGAGCTTACAATCCAGAAATTTAAATTCAGAAACCATTCCTAATGTTAAAGGAATGGGGCTTCGTGATGCTATATATATTCTAGAAAACAGAGGACTTAAAGTTACTGTTTCTGGTCTAGGAAAAGTTAAAAAACAATCTATCCCTGCGGGGAGAAAAATAAAAGGTCAAACCGTTCATTTGACCATGAGCTAATGAAAGTATTGAAAGACATATTATCCAATATCCCTACACTGGATATCATCGGCAACGATGATATCCCAGTTAAGGGTTTGGCCATTGATTCTCGAAAGGTATCAAAGGGATATACTTTCATTGCTATAAGTGGAACAATGGTGGATGGACATCAATACATAGAAAAAGCCATCCAAAATGGGGCGACATCTATTATTTGTGAAACATTACCCAATTCATTAAATGAAGAGATAACTTATTGCAAAGTTCAAGATTCGAAAGAATACGCGGGACAAATGTCTTCAGAATTTTTTGAGCACCCTTCACAACAGTTAAATCTTATTGGAATAACGGGTACGAATGGTAAAACAACGACTGCAACCCTACTTTATAAGTTATTTACAACATTAGGATATAAAGGAGGATTGATTTCAACCATTGAGAATAAGATTGGAGCAGAAATAATTCCTGCAACACATACAACACCAGATTCAATTGCTTTAAATGCCTTACTGAATGATATGGTAAATTCTGGATGTGAATATGCATTCATGGAAGTCAGTTCTCATGCAGTTGACCAAAGAAGAATTGCAGGAATTACATTTAAAGGAGCTGTTTTTACCAATCTTTCTCACGATCATTTAGATTATCATAAAAATTTCAAAAGCTATCTAGAAGCAAAGAAACTTTTCTTTGATCATTTACCTACTTCTGCTTTTGCATTAACCAATTTGGATGATCGCAGAGGAAATGTAATGCTTCAGAATACGAAAGCAAAAAAATATACATACGCATTAAAACGAGTTGCTCAATATAAGGCTAAAGTGATAACTAATTCTTTAGCTGGACTTCAAATGAATTTAGATGGATCTGAATTTCATGGGAGACTAATTGGAGAGTTCAATGCATATAATTATTTAGCAGTTTATGCTACAGCTATTTTATTAGAAATGGATCGTTTTGAAATTTTAACAGCCTTAAGTAATATACAAACAGCAGAAGGTAGGTTTGATTATTTCTTCTCTAATAAAACAGGTAAAACGGGCATAGTTGATTATGCACATACACCTGATGCATTAGAAAAAGTACTCACAACGATCAACGATTTAAGAGAAAGAGATACAGCTGTCCTTACAGTTGTAGGTTGTGGTGGTGATCGAGATACAAAGAAGAGACCTATAATGGCAAATACGGCTTGTACCTATAGCCAAAGAGTCATTTTAACCTCAGATAATCCAAGATCTGAAGATCCAGATTCTATTATTGAAGAGATGGAAAAAGGAGTAAAAATTACAGATCGTACAAAAGTACTTAGCATTACAGATCGCAAACAAGCCATTAAAACAGCTTGTGCATTAGCGAAAAGTGGTGACATCATATTAGTCGCTGGCAAAGGCCACGAAAAATATCAAGAAACGAATGGTGTTAAAAAACCTTTCGATGATAAAAAGGTATTAACGGAATACTTAGAAGTATAAGTAAGATACCAAAGAATTAATGGTAGCAGAATCGATCGAAGTCCTCGTCTCCTTTGTTCGTTGCTCAATACATCATATCTATACGAGATTTTGATGGGTTTTGCTCCATTTTTAGAAAAACTACTACTCCATTAGCAAATGTGCTTTTGAGTAGAATATTATAAACTATTAAAAATTAATAAATGCTCTATTACCTTTTTGAATGGTTGGAAAAGTTCGACTGGATGGGTGCGGGTGTATTCAAATACATTTCGTTTAGAGCATTGGCAGCAGTAATGATCTCTTTATTGATCTCTATTGTTTTTGGTGAAAAAATAATTAATTATCTCCGAAAATTACAGATAGGTGAATCGGTTAGAGATTTAGGGCTAGCAGGGCAAAAAGAAAAACAAGGTACACCTACAATGGGTGGAATCATCATCATTTTGTCCATTCTAGTTCCTTGTTTATTGCTGGCTAAACTTGACAATATATATATTATCCTAATGATCGTGGCTACCGTTTGGATGGGATGCATTGGTTTTCTAGATGATTACATCAAAGTCTTCAAAAAGGATAAAGAAGGATTACAAGGGCGTTTTAAAATCTTAGGTCAAGTAGGACTAGGACTTTTAGTTGGTGTTGTCATGTTTATGAGTAATGAAATTGTTGTTCGGGTAGATTTAGAAACAGCAGACACTCAGGGCTATGATACTATAAACCCTGATATTAAAGTATCTAAAGATGGTTTAGATACTTTTCATATGGCAAATGTAAAAACAACATTAACCAATGTTCCTTTTGTAAAAGGTAACAACTTTGACTATGCTGATATTTTACCATTTAACAACAGTCAAAGAATTGGTTGGATCATCTTTATCATCTTAACTATTTTGATTGTAACAGCAGTATCTAATGCTGCAAATCTAACAGATGGAATTGATGGATTAGCTTCGGGTGTATCTGCAATTATTGGAGCTGTTTTGGGAATTTTTGCTTATGTATCTAGTAATAATATCTTCTCAGAATACTTAGGAATATTATACTTACCAGGATCTGAAGAATTAGTGATTTTCATCGCCTGTTTCTTAGGAGCTTGTATTGGATTCCTTTGGCACAACTCATTTCCTGCTAAAGTCTTTATGGGTGATACAGGTAGTTTGACCATTGGTGGAATAATAGCAGCATTAGCGATTTTACTAAGAAAAGAATTATTGATTCCTATTTTCTGTGGGATTTTCGTAGTTGAAAATCTTTCCGTCATGATTCAAGTAGGATACTTTAAATATACAAAGCGGAAATATGGAGAAGGCAGAAGAGTCTTCAAAATGTCTCCCTTACATCATCATTATCAAAAATTAGGCATGCATGAATCTAAAATCGTCACTCGATTTTGGATTGTTGGAGTCCTTTTAGCTGTTCTAGCGATCATTACCTTAAAAATCCGATAACAAGGATGATGAATGATCAACATAAAACACTCATCTCTATACTAGGAGGAGGTGAATCAGGAGTTGGAGCAGCAATCCTAGCACAAAAAGAAGGATTTGAAGTATTTGTATCTGATTTTGGAACAATTAAAGATCAATACAAGCAAAAATTAAATCGATATAAAATCCCTTTTGAAGAGGGACAACATACAAAAGAAAAAATCTTGGCTTCAAAGGAAGTCATTAAAAGCCCAGGAATTCCTGATTCTATTGCTCTAATCAAAGAGATAAAAGAAAACGGCATTCCAGTGATTGACGAAATTGAATTTGCTTTTCGATATTCCGATGCTACGATCATCGCAATAACAGGAAGCAATGGCAAAACAACCACCACTACCCTAACCCATCACATTTTTTCCACAGGAAATTATAATGTGGGACTTGCAGGGAATATAGGTTTTAGTTTTGCTGAACAAGTCGCAACGCAGGCGCATACATACTATATTTTAGAATTGAGTAGCTTCCAATTGGATAATATTCATTCGTTCCAACCGCAGATCGCTATGTTGTTAAATATTACACCAGATCATATGGATCGATACAATTATCAATTAGAAAATTACATCAATGCTAAACTTCGCATCATTAGAAATCAAACTGAGAAAAACGATTTCATTTATAATGACGAAGATGAAAACTTATTGGACGTTCTCGGTCGGACGAAAGTCTTACCGAGAACTCACCCAATAAAAAGAGGAAACTTCGATGGAAGATTTCTTAGCATTGGCAAAAGCCAATTTGACACGCAGACATTTTGCTTGAAAGGTGAACACAATATGTTCAATACCACATGTGCTATTACAGCAGCCAAGATCGTGGGTGTACCTGACGAAATTATCCAACGTGCAATGGATACTTTCGTTAACGTACCCCACCGTCTTGAAGTGGTTGCAACTTTAGATGATGTTCAATACATCAATGATTCTAAAGCCACTAATGTGGACGCAACATATTACGCCTTAAAAGCACAAACAAAATCCATTGTATGGATTGTTGGTGGCACGGATAAAGGAAATGATTATTCACCCCTTATTTCTCAAGTAGAAGATAAAGTGAAAGCAATCATTTGTTTAGGAAAAGACAACACTAAATTATTAGAAGTCTTTTCTCCAATTATCAAAATTATAGAGGAAACTCAAAGTGCAACTGAAGCCGTACAACGGGCAAAAATATATGCTGAAGCTGGAGATGTAGTTTTATTATCCCCTGCTTGTGCAAGTTTTGATTTGTTCAAGAATTATGAACACAGAGGTGATTGTTTCAAAGAAGCAGTCCTTCATTTAAAATCGTGAATCTAAAAATTCACATAAAAGAATAAAGAAATGGCCACATTTGGCACAAGGTTGTTAGCAGAACTTCGGGGAGACCGAGTAATTTGGGCGATTGTCCTTTTACTGGCTGTCGTTTCCGTGCTTGCTGTGTATAGTTCTACAGGAACTATCGCTTACCGCCAAGGCTGGGGAACAGAAGGATATTTAATCAAGCATTTTGCCATTTTAGTTGGAGGATTAGGTTTAACTTACCTCTGCTACTTAACGCATTATATGCAATATTCACGCTCTGCGCCCTACTTACTTTTAATTTGCGTTCCCCTCTTAATGTACACACTGGCAATGGGTACTGATATAAATGATGCGAGGAGATGGATAACAATTCCCCTCTTGAATTTATCATTCCAAACATCAGATTTTGCCAAATTAGCTTTGATTACTTATGTCGCTCGGGTGATTTCATCTAAGCAAGAGTATATCAAAGACTTCCAAAGTGCATTCCTTCCTATTATAATGCCTATTGTCATTATATGTGGATTGATTGCACCTGCGGATTTATCAACTGCATTATTACTATTCATCGTTTGTACACTAATGATGTTTGTGGGTAGAGTGGCGTTAAAATACATTGGTTTATTACTAATGTTAGGTATAGTGCTATTCGCATTCCTAATCATCTTAGGAGATTTTGCACCTGATATTGTACGAGCAGATACTTGGAAAAGTAGAATGATAGACTTCCGTACTAGAAGGAGGAGAACAAGTACAACAAGCTAAAATTGCGATGGCAAGAGGTGGTGTTTTTGGAGTTATGCCTGGAAACAGTATACAACGTAATTCTTTACCATCCGCTTATTCGGATTTTATCTATGCTATTATTATTGAAGAATACGGCCTTTTAGGAGGTTTCTTAATTATATTTTTATACGTCATGCTCTTTTATAGATGCGTGAAATTAATAACCAGAAGCCCCAAAGCATTTGGGGCCATGCTAGTGCTGGGACTTGGACTTATAATCGTCATTCAAGCCTTAGCCAATATTGCTGTTGCAGTGCATTTAGTACCTGTAACAGGTTTGACTTTACCCCTCATGAGTATGGGAGGTACATCTGTATTATTCACCAGTATTATGGTGGGAATGATCTTAAGTGTCAGTAAATATATTGAACAACTAGCCATTAATGATGATGACGATAATAATGATGTTTTATAAAAAGGAATATTAAGTACATGAAATTTTTAATCAGTGGAGGAGGCACAGGCGGACACATTTATCCCGCCATCGCAATTGCTAACGCTTTACAACGTAAGCAACCTGATGCTGAATTTCTTTTTGTAGGCGCCGAAGGAAAAATCGAAATGGAAAAAGTCCCTAAAGCAGGATTTCCCATTCAAGGACTTTGGATCAGTGGTTTTCATAGAAAGCTTACCCTACGAAATTTAATGTTCCCTTTTAAATTAATACACAGTATGTGGAAGGCTCGTAATATTGTAAAAACATTTAAACCTGATGCTGTCATTGGCACAGGCGGTTATGCGAGTGGTCCTACATTGCGTATGGCATCTAATGTTCCTACCATTTTACAAGAGCAAAATAATTATGTTGGCGTCACGAATAAATTATTAGCTAAAAAAGCAAATAAAGTATGTGTAGCCTATGATAATATGGAACGCTTTCTACCCCAAGAAAAAATAGTCCTTACGGGTAATCCTGTTCGTCAAGATATTCTAGAATTAGAAGGTAAAAAAGCATTGGGTTATAACCATTATCAACTTGATTCGAATAAAAAGACCATTCTGATTATTGGAGGTAGTCTTGGAGCAAGAACGCTAAATGATAGTTTAAGAGATGCCAAATCACTTTTAGAACAAGAAGATAATATTCAAGTATTGTGGCAATGTGGAAAGATCTATTTTGAAGAATTTAAAAACTGTGAAACCGCTTTATTAGCAAATGTTCACTTAACTAAATTCATTGATAAAATGGATTTAGCATATGCGGTTTCTGATTTAGTAATTTCAAGAGCTGGAGCCATTTCCATTTCTGAATTATGCCTAGTGGGTAGACCTACTATTTTGGTTCCATCTCCAAATGTAGCCGAAGATCATCAAACTAAAAATGCAAATGCATTAGTTAAAAAAGATGCTGCATTATTAGTAAAAGATGTTGATGCTAAGAAAACTTTAATACAAACTGCTATAACGACACTGAAAGATAATACGTTATCCCATAAATTAATGGAAAACATCAAGCCATTAGGAAAGCCCAATGCGGCGAACCATATCGCTGATGTTATTTTAGAATTAGTTAAAAATAAAAAGGGATGAGACTAGTATTATTCATAATAAGTATGGCCATAATGCCTTCGTTGTTTGGGCAACATATTGATTCAATTCTTCTTGAATTAAATCAACCTTTGCAAAATAGAATTGAGCAAGTGGTTGAAGAAATGTTTCAAGGCAAGGATACCATTTTCACAGAAACAGATTCTTTTATGTTATTCACGACTCCAGATATGATTTGGGATGAATTAGACACATTAGAATACCAATATAATGAAGCCATTAAATCATATACAGAATGGAATTACAATGGTGATGAATTAGCAGAAGCTATGGCAGTAGTTTATTTAGCTGATAAACGAACAGGTGCTCCAATTGATGTAGAAGCCAATCAATACTTTGTATTAACCACTTCTATTGATGAAGAAACATTTGAAATCAATTACTTCGAAGATATCATTGCTTGCCATACATGTGGTATGAATGGCGGAGAACCTGATATTTCAATTTTAACGAAAGAAAATAAAATTGAATTCATCGAGGTAAGAGGAAATGAAGAATACATCTACAATGATGAATATAAATTATTATTTGAAGAAGGAGCATTGATCGTTGAAGATCATATCTCAGCTGTATTTCATAATCCAACTGAAAATTTATTTTCATCTGCCCAGAATCGAAAGACGATGATGGAGGTACAAACCTATGAACCCAGCGAAGGAGAAGCAGAAGATTTTAGATTAGCAGTTATGCCTGCTGAAATGGCAAAACGCATTACTGTAGATGGCATTTTAGATGAAGGAGAATGGAATAGAGATCATAAAATGAGTTGGAGACCTGTACATTCAACCATCCAAGGAGAGAAACATACGATGAATGATTTATTCGCCAAATATAGTGCCTCTTGGAATACTAAAAATGTATACCTCGCTCTTAAAGTAAAAGACGATAAACTCGTTCCTATTTCTATTTCAGAAGATGGAGAAATTTCTGGAGACTATATCAAATTAGATTTTGATTTTGGTAAAAACAGAACAAATCAAGGAATTCGTTTAGATCAATTCACAGGTTATAATTATTCTTTTGCAATTGGATTTGACGAAAATGGAAATGCATTTGTAACAGATATGCTAACTGGTGAAACTATTCCAGATATCAAAGTAGTATTTACTAGAAATAAAGCAGCTGGTGGATACGAAGTTGAATTGCAAATTCCTTTATCAGTATTGAATACTAAAAAAGATAAGAATGCAAATGAGATCGAATTGAATGTAGGACAAAGCATAAATTTCACTGTTTCCTTGGGAGATGCAGATAATTTAGAAACCAAAGAAGTAAAACATATTGATGCTTCTTCAAGATTCAAAAGTCATATGCCAATGTATATGGGTAAAATTGAATTGTTTAAATCTTATAGAATGAAAACCTTGGAAGAGGTTAAAAAATAAAATGAATTTTAAAGATATACATATCGTCTACTTCATTGGAATTGGTGGCATCGGCATGAGTGCCTTAGCCAGATATTTCAAAATGTTAGGTTGTGAAGTAAAGGGTTATGATCGAGTTGAATCTCAGATTACAAATGCTTTACAAGAAGAAGGTATTTCTATTCATTTTGAAGAAGATATATCATTAATTCCAAAGAAAGCGGACTTAGTGATTTACACGCCTGCAGTACCAGCTTCTCATCAAGAATTGGCTTGGTTTAGAAGCCATGATTATCCTGTAAAAAAGAGAGCTGAAGTACTTGGAATTATTAGTCAAAATAAAAAAACAATTGCAGTTGCGGGTACACATGGTAAAACCACCACTACTTCAATCATTACCCATGTATTGAAAACAGGAGGAATTGATTGTACTGCATTCTTAGGAGGAATTGCCAATA
>JAHDFV010000076.1:11696-14185 GCA_020627985.1 Saprospiraceae bacterium | reverse complement strand
CCCTCGCTCCATTCCTATTTGACGTAAAATATTTACTTGTTTCAATAAGCTATCTTGAATATTACTTTGCTCATTTGCCCATCCCCAAAGCCAAGTAGAACTTACATTCGAATATGTACCAATAACTTGAAAGTCGAATTCAAATTGATCTAAGGTTATTTTTCCTTCATTCATATTTACTTCATAAGGAACCCAACCAATCGTTTCATCGAAAATATATTCTTTTTCATAACCCAAAGCTACATTCTGTTCAAATAAGCTTTCAAAATCAGAAAATTCTAAATGTAATTTATCTCTTAATGGATAAGGTTCAAAATTTGAATTATTGACTTTACTTATCCAATCATTAAATTCATCACTCATTTTATTTAATTCAATCAAATAATCATCTACTGTATTCATCAATCAAAGTAACATTCGGAATCAGTTTTTTAATTTCTTCAATATTTTCAATTTCAGATTCATCTAAAAGAAAATGATGTAGATTTTTTAAATTCTTTATTGAAGCAGGTAATTTTTTAATATCATTTCCATGAATCCATAAATTTCCTACTTGATTCAGATCAGTTATAGATTCTGGAAACTCAGTAAAATTATTATCGGAAATATCAAACATGGTAACTCGATCTAAATTAGCAATAGATTGAGGCAATTTTTCCAATTTATTAGCTCCTAATCCAAAACTTTCTAGACTTACTAAATCACCAATTGACTCTGGTAAAGTATTAATTTTATTATAGCCTAAATTTAACTCAGTAAGGAATTTAAGTTTACCTATATCTTTTGGAACGGTTTTAATTTTAGATGCATTTGCAATGAGTTCATTTAAGTATTTACAATTTGAAAGTTCATTGGGAATTTCAATTAAATTTGTTCCCGAAACATTTAATATTCTTAAATTCACCATTAATCCAATTTCTTTGGGGAGGGTTTTTATTTTTTTATTATTTCGTAAATTTAATTCTATTACACCTTCGGGATCAGACAACGCTTCTTCTAGAGAATAAGCTGTAAAATATGTTCTAGAATCTTGATGAATTTCTTCTTCATTATTTTCAGTTATATCATTTTGAAGTTCAGAAGATTCTATTTTTCCATTATAGCAGGAAAGAAAGAAAAGAAAAAAAATAATTGTTACAAGTTGTTTCATATTCGGAATATATCAGATTATTTAATGCCCTCCCCTATAATTTAAATCCGCATAATAGACCATGTACCAACCATCATGCAATTCAGCAAAACGACGAACAATACAAAAATGATCGTGGGTGCAAATAAATTCATTAATAATACCTAAGCCCGTTGGTTCTAAAGTTCTGACAAAATTTTGGGAGGTATCCCAATCTACTTCTTTTAATATTTTCCAACCTTCTTTCTCATAGAAATGAGTTCCGTATTGTATTAAAAAACTATCAGCCATCATAGGCAAGCCTTGCAAGGGAAAAGTAATTCGTTCTAATTGAAAAGCAGAATCTTTATGAAATCTCTTATAAAAATCTTCAAAAGAACTTAGATCTAATTCTTCATAATTATCTTCAACGGGTTCTGCTTTTTTTCTATTGCATGAAAAAATAAAAGGCAATAAAATTAAAGCCATAAATAAGCATAAACTCAGGAAATTATTCTTCATTATTTTGTATTGCATAAACTAACATATAATTTTCTAAAACACGATAATAAATATCAAAAGTCATATCAATGTTTACTTTTTCATGATTTATTATCATTTCTTTTTTAACATAACCCTTGCATTGTCCAAAAGATACATCATATTCAAAAGGATCTAATAAAATGTGTTCCTTAAATTCTAATTTTTTCTTGCCATATGCTTTATATAAGGCTTCTTTTGCCCCCCAACAAACATGCAAATGCTCTAAATTATAAATGGTAGACATCCATTTAGAATCTTCTACAGTCATAAACTTATGTTCTATCCTTTTTATTTTATTTGTAAAGCGTTGAATATCGATTCCAACTACTTTTGAAGAAGCAATTGCAGCAGCAAAACGACCAGAATGACTCAGGGAAATATCAAAAGAAGAATCAGGTAAATGTGGTTTTCCATATTCATCTTTTTCTATTTTTAAAGGGCTTTTTCTACCAGACATAAATTGCAACAAATACCGTCCAGCCAACCATTCTTTTTTCCTTCGATCTACAACTCGATCCAACGTTTCTTGCTCAGTTGTATGAATTTGAATCTGATCTGTAAAAAAATCAAATGGCTCCGTAATTTCCCACAAGGCAATTTCCCCTTCAGGTTTAATATTTTCTTGTAAGAATATAGGCATATAGGATGGTTTTTAATTATCAACTATAAAAGTACATGATCAAGCTGTTAAAAGTATAAACTTGACAACAAATTGTCTTTTGAAATAATATTTCGTTTCAAAACCCGATAGCTATTGGGGCATTTAGCTATGGTTAATTTCTGTTTTTTGCACCTCATCTTCATACAAAATACTACTTTTCGTTTCAAGTAGCACTTT
>JAHDFV010000076.1:0-11686 GCA_020627985.1 Saprospiraceae bacterium | reverse complement strand
AGCTTCAATTTAATAAAATTAATAAAATTGACTTTCTTCCTTATCCCTCCACAATTGATTACTTTTGCAGGATAATAAAAATCTAGTGAAAAAGCTATCTATTCAAAAAAAGGCGCAATTTACAGGACATAATGCATCTATTTATGCATTAACACTTGGCGCTAATGCTGGAACATTTCTTTCTGCTGGAGGAGATGGATGGGTAGTAGAATGGGACATCGAAAATCCTGATCTTGGAAAATTAGTGGCAAAAACAGAAAGTCAAATTTTTAGTTTACAACATTTCCATCATCGGAATTTAATCGCTGCTGGCAACATGGAAGGCGGCATTCATTGGATTAGTACGAAGGAGCAAGTAGATATAAAAAATATTGCACATCATGAGCAAGGGATCTTTTCTATTCTTCCTTTAGGAGCGTTTGCTTTGAGTGCTGGAGGTTTAGGTAAATTAACCAAATGGAATTTGGATCGAATTGCCACTCAAGAAACCTTACATTTATCTTCTACGAGTCTAAGATCTATTGTAGCAGATGAACATAAAATAGTTGTGGGCTCAAGTGATCAATCCATTTATATTTTAGACCATGATTTAGGGATGCTTCAAACCATTCAAACCGCGCATGATAATTCAGTTTTTAGTGTAGCTTTGCATCCGAATGGGAAAAATATTATTAGTGGAGGTAGAGATGCCCAATTAAAAGTTTGGAATGAAAATGGTAAGAATATTCATAGCCAAAATGCGCATTGGTTTACCATTAATGATATTAAATTCAATCCGAATGGGAAAATATTCGCAACTGCGAGTAGGGATAAAACCATTCGAATTTGGGATGCAGAAAATTATACATTATTAAAAGAATTAAATACCATTAAAAACGGAGGACATATAAATTCAGTCAATCGTTTAATGTGGTTAAATGAACAACATCTTCTCTCTGCGAGTGATGATAGAAGCATCATTCTTTGGGAAATTGAATAAAAGAAATCTTATGATTTTATCCGATAAAAAAATATTAGAAGCCATTGATTCAGGTGCAATTGTTATTGAACCTTTTAACAGAGATTGTTTAGGAACTAATTCTTATGATGTTCATTTGGGCAAACATTTAGCGGTCTATGAAGATGAAATTTTAGATGCTAAAAAGCATAATAAAATTAAAGAAATCATTATTCCAGAAGAAGGATTTGTTATTCATCCAGGTACTTTATATTTAGGCGTAACGCAAGAATATACAGAGACACATAATTCTGTTCCTTTCTTAGAAGGGAAATCAAGTATTGGTCGTTTAGGTATTGATATTCATGCAACGGCAGGAAAAGGTGATGTTGGTTTTTGTAATACTTGGACCTTAGAAATTTCTTGTGTACATCCTGTACGTGTTTATGAAGGAATGCCGATTGGTCAACTTATTTATTTTTTAGTAGATGGCGATATAGAGAATTATTATAATAAAAAGAAAAACGCAAAATATAATACTCGTACCATTAAACCCGTAGAGAGTATGATGTGGAAAAATAAATTTTAATGCAGACTTAAATTCACAAGGATTAGACCTTTATTTATATTGCTTTGTTTCTATGATGTCCTTAATTTTATTTTATAAAAACAAATAGAAATGAAAAATATAATTCTTATTCTTTTTACAATCGTTCCTATCCTTTCCTTTGCACAAAATAATTGTGATAATTTAGTTATTTCTTGCTGTACACCCAATTTAGATGATCCAAATTTTCTAGAAGTGGAAGTAACAGATATGACTCCTTTTCCTGTAGAATTTTTTGACTATCCTGGTTTTATTCTATTGGATCAAAATGGAGACACGATAGCAAAAGAAACCGTTAATTATTTTGGTATTGGATCTAATACTCAGACGCATCTCTTAGAAAAATGGCAAAATTTAGTTTTACCTTTTGAAGGAGAATTGCATTTGTTTTCGAGTTTTTATGATTCTCTTCATTGTATTTTTCCTATAATAATTGATGAAACGAATTCTATTTTTATTCCTGAAATATCTAATACTGATATCTCAATTTTTCCAAATCCCACTCGAGGAATTGTTCAAATTAAAGGAGAAGATTTAAATAAATATCAAAATTTAAGTTTGGATCTTTTTAATGCATTAGGACAAAGAATCTATTCTTCTAATATTTCAGGAGATGAGACAGTAGTATTTCTTCCAATATTAAAAGGAACGTATTTCGTACAACTATACGATAAAGAGAAAATAATTTTTGCAGATAAATTATTTTTGGAATAACTCATCTTTTTGTGCTTCGTAATTTTTACGATTCTTCTTATTCTTCTTGCAAAAAATGATGTCAGATGGAAAATACACTGACATGAAAAGTTTTTTTGATTAAACATTTCATAATATTAGAATTACTACTTCACAATTTCCACCCTTTCTCCCATCAACCATTTTTTTAAAAATTGATGATTCATAGACAATTTTCCTAAATAAAAATCTTCCGAAGTGAGGAGCGCTTGACTGGTATCAAAATGCTCTTTACATACTTTAGTTGGAGAAAAATAAGAGGAATGCACTACATAGTTTTTACCTCTTTCTCTTAGGATATAGCCCACATGAAAAGATAATCCAATAATATACAATCCTTCAGGTGCTTGCTGATCTAAATGAGCTTTTAATTTATCCTTCGAAGTTGTGCGAAAAGGAGTAGAGCCAATACAAACTGATTTCATAATGTTGGCTGCACCTTGCTGCGCCAATTTAAATCGATTTACATTTAATCCTGTATGTTTCAATGGAGTTGAAATAAAATACCCACAAGCGACTTCTCCCCTTCTAGGTTCATCGGTATGCCCATTAAATTCCCAAGGAGTTCCGTACCAATATTTAAAAACTGAATCTCGCATCATGCTTAAAAAATAATGTTCTACAGAATCCATTGAAATTCTATTTTGATGTACTCCTTTTAATAATTCTACTTTGTCTTTTTTTATTTGTTGAAGTAATTCTTCGTAAGATTGTTGAAATTGAAGTGAATCATTGATTGGGATAATTTTATTTACGTATGCAGGTTGGGAAGGAATGTTATTTTCTACCTTTCCATTTTCATCTAATGTAGATTTGGATTGGATAATATCACAAGAATTAAACAATGATAAGCACAAAAAGAACCCTAATAAAAAACGCATCATACCTAATATTTATACCATAACGCTAATTATGAGTTCCGTTGCATACAGCACATAAAAAAACCGATTTGATGATTCAAATCGGTTTTTAAAATGAGGTAGTTTCCTCTATAAATATTTTGTCAAGTTTCGTTCCATTAATACATCTTTCAATTCTTTAAGAATTGCATATTGATGAGGAATTACTTTTCTGACCGCTTCTTTCATAGCTATATAATTCCCTTCTTCTTTCTTGATGTGTAAGAATTTTTTCATCTTTTCTTCCATCTTCGCTTCAAGGGCAATTGCTGTATCTCTCAGACCAACTCTTGGTTTTGAAATATACTCTTCTCCTTCTAATTCAAAAACATCTTCATTATCTGCCGCAGCTATACCTGTTCCTGCTTCAAATTCATCACAAGAGGTAAAATCTGTTTGAGGTAATGCCATATTATCACCTTCTCCAACCATGAAAACTTCTAAATCTTCATTGTCATTATATCGGTAAATCACCATTCCCATTTTCTTCTTTGTCATGATCTCACATTTATGTCTATGAATCGCTCTACTTTGTAACGCAAAGTTACTCATATTTGATGCACAAAATAGCTTCTTTTTTCAATTATTATGAAAATAATTAAATAGGAAACGAATTTATATAGCATTGGTTCACGAAAAGAGAGAATAATCTTTCCCAAATAAACGATCTTTCAAAGCAAGATAAAGAACATATCCAATGAAGATGAGCCAGAATTCTAATGCATATAATCTTCTTATAATGACTAAATTCGGATCTATTGAAGCTGCATCTCCCCAAAGAGCCATGCCACCATTTGGGTTTTTAAAGACAAAGAACAATTGAAAAGCTGCATATAAGAATCCAGAAACAAAGAAAAATTGTAGAAGTATATCTAAGATTTTTTTCATGGTCAATTGGTTTTATTAAAAAAGGGCTGAAATCTATCATTAGATTTCAGCCCTTGCAAAATAAGCATTTTATTTTAGCTCCAAATCGCTTTGGTTGATTCTATTTCGGAAAGAATAGAGAAAGTATCTCCTTTATCTATCATTCCTAATTCCCACAAATCTACAGCATCATCTTTAAATAAGTAATTTGCTTTCATATTTGAAATGACCCAGGAACCCAAATTCATTTCTCCATGTAACTGGTTGGATTCCCAACCAGAATAGCCTACAAAAAAACGAATATTTTTAGGTTTTACTTCTTTGGATAGAATTTTAAATTGCAATTGTTCGAAATCACCTCCCCACCAAACGCCATCACAAACCTTCATACTACCTTCTAAAAGATCCCCAACATTGTGGATATAATGAATGGTATCTGTGGCTACAGGACCTCCGAAAAATACATTGCAATCTATTTCTGGAAAATCTGCTATTAAATCATTTAAAGGAATATCTAATTCTTTATTTAGGACAAAACCTAAAGAACCTTCTTCTTCTGAATGGTCACAAAGAAGAACCATTGATCGTTTAAAATTCCCGTCGATCATAAATGGTTCAGCTAAAAGTATGTGCCCTGTCTCTATTTTCTCTTTACTTTTCTTCATAGATATAAGTTTTGGATTAGCTTCTTGTGTACTTCAATTTAACTTATATTTTTCCAATATTCAAAATAAAACACTATTAAAATATTCTTAAATAAAATTTTATTTCATTATTACAAATTAACATATGATAGAAAACATCTATCATATTACAAATAAATATTATCAATCTTTATACCAATGTTATATTAGAAAATGATATGAAAATAGAATTAACAAATAAAAGAGCTAAGAATAAAATTAAAGGGCTTCAGATGGGAATTTTCGATTGACACGTTTAATAAATCCACGAATCACTTTACCAGATCCTCCTGCTTCCACAAACATTTCTGTTCCATCTTCAATCATGTTTAACATTGATTGTGTCCATTTAACTGGAGCGGTTAACTGAGCTATTAAATTTTCCTTAATTCTATTCGGATCCGTTTCAGCTTTTGCTGTAACATTTTGATAAACGGGGCAAATCGGAGTATTGAAGGTTGTATTTTCAATTGCAGTTTTTAACTCTTCCTCTGCAGGTTTCATTAATGGAGAATGAAATGCACCTCTTACGGCTAATACTAAAGCTCTTTTGGCTCCAGCTTCTGTTAACTGTTTTACTGCTTCATTAATTCCCGAAATAGAACCCGAAATCACCAATTGCCCTGGACAATTGTAATTGGCAGGAACGACGATATCATCAATATTAGCGCAAATATCTTCTATCACTTGATCTTCTAGCCCTACTATTGCTGCCATAGTACTCTCTTCCAACTCACAAGCTTTCTGCATTGCTTCAGCCCGTTGTTGAACCAAACGAAGACCATCTTCAAAAGAAAGGGTTTTATTGGCTACTAAAGCCGATATTTCTCCGAGAGAATGACCTGCAACTGCAAATGGTTCAAAACTATCTTCAGCCATTATGATTTTAATCACAGAATGTAAAAAAACAGCTGGTTGAGTAATTCTTGTTTCTTTTAATTCAGCCTCAGTTCCTTCAAACATAATATCTGTAATATTATATCCGAGTATTTCATTGGCTTGATCAAAATAAGATTTAGCAATAGCTGAAGATTCGTACAAATCTTTACCCATTCCTTCAAATTGAGAACCTTGACCTGGGAAAACGTATGTTTTTTTCATTTGATACTTTATATAAGGAAGTAGAATTTATTATTCACCATAATATTCTGCAAAAATATTTTCGGTTTCATATAACTTAATACCATGCAATTCTGCACCTTTTGCTTTGATATCTTCTTGGATTTGTTGCCAAATAAGTACAACTAAATTTTCAGTGGTCGGCTGCATTCCTTTTGGGATAAAATCAACATCTAAATTCATATTGCTATGATCTAATTTATCCACAACCTTGTCTTTTATAATCTGACTTAGTTCTTTAACATTCATGATAAAACCCGTAACTGGATCTGGTGTTCCCTTCACTGTTACAAACAAATCATAATTATGCCCATGCCAGTTCTTATTACAACATTTTCCAAAAACAGCTTTGTTTTGTTCTTCCGTCCAATCTTCAACCCATAGTTTATGAGCCGCATTGAATCGTTCCCGCCTTGTAATATAAACTTTCACTATCCACCGATTTTAAAATGACTGCAAAAATACGAATAAATTCATTTCAATAATCAAAACTGTTTGATTATTCCTTTTGTTCCCTTCAGTTCATCTTATTTCTGATCGAATTCATCCATTTTTTTGCAGTAAAATAACTATATTTTGTTTATTTGCCATATGTTTCTTTTCCTGAAGGAATATAATGTAGAAGCTATTTTAGCTTAATTTTGAAAGACTAAAAGATTAATCAATCATATAATGGATTTTGAATCTAGGAAAAGTAAAAATATTGGGTCTTATCTGTATGACTTTTTTAGTCGGAGTATGGTTTACCATATTGTATTTTGGGTTTGTTTCCTTTTAGGATTGATTTATATTGATTTCAATCAAAGTCCAGAAGATAGTCTCTTTATGATTATCTCAGATCAGTTATTGAATATTTGTTTTTATGCAGGCATTGTATATTTTAATCTATTCTACTTAATTCCTAATTATTTTAGATGGAATAAACTAGGAAGATATGTTGGGCTACTATTTCTTTCTGTGGTCATTATTACTCCAATTAAATTAATGGTCTTTTATCTAAAATTCCATGATTATCCTGTTCGACAATCCATTTTAATTGATGATCAAATGAGTATGCTATATATTCATTTATTAGTAGCAGGATTTTCTACCATTTTCAAGATCGTTTCTGATTGGGCAAGACATCAACGGGAAAAAACGGAATTAGAAGCGAGATCCATGCAATCTGAATTAAATTTTCTCCGAACGCAAATTAACCCTCATTTCTTATTTAATACTCTAAATAATTTATATGCACTCACTTTAAAAAAATCAGATAAGGCACCTGAAATTGTGATCAAATTATCTGAAATGATGCGTTATATGTTATATGAGTGTAATGAGAAAGAAGTTCCTCTATTAAAAGAAGTGAATTATATTCGTAATTATCTGGAATTAGAAAAAATTAGGCAAATAAAAGAAATCGAAATTAAGCTTAAAGTTACAGGTATGGTTACGAATCAAAGAATTGCACCTTTAATGTTTATTCCATTTATTGAGAATTCATTTAAGCATGGATTAGGAAATCACACTTCAGAAGGATTTATACATATTAATTTAAATGTAAAACCTGATACTGTTCATTTAAATGTTACGAATAGTAAACCTTTAAAACTACCTGTCCGAACGGATAAAAGAAGTGGTGGAATTGGCTTAATTAATGTCAAGAAAAGATTAAGTATGATTTATCCGAAAAGGCATACACTAGAAATCAACGACAATCCGAATACCTACGTTGTTGATTTACATATCGAATTAGCTTCCTCATGATACGAAATAGATTCTTATATTCCATCCTATTAATTATCGTAATTTCATTGGGGCTATCAACTCGAAAAGCACCTCAATTTTTCCCTTCATTTATTGCTGAATACGGAGGAGATACTTTATGGTCTTTAATGTTCTTTTTAATATTCGGTCTATTCTTTTCAAAAAAGTCTACATTATGGGTTGCTATTTTAACCCTTATATTCTCTTATGGAATTGAATGTAGCCAATTATATCAAGCAGATTGGATCAATCAAATTAGAAAAACATTTCCTGGTGCGATGTTATTAGGTCATGGTTTCCTATGGTCTGATTTTATTTGTTATACTCTTGGCGTTGTTATGGGCTATATTATAGAAAAAATGATCATATTTAAAAAATAATTATTCCAATACTATTTTCTTTATTCCTCTCATTTTTTTTTTAGTTATCTTGTTTACATTCTTTATTAATGTGATAGAATAAACAAGTATGAAATTAAGCCTTACTCTTTTATTCCCTTTTATTTTCTTATCTTTTCTTTCGGCACAAACGACAGCTTCAGGAGATATTTTCTCTCGTATTAGTACTACTATTTCGAATATGCCTGGAGATACAGGCGATGATTATTCTAGTCCTAGTGCAGCTCAATTAAATACTTTTAATTTAATTTTAAATGATTTAATAAATGGAAATTATGCTGATGCTGATCTTAAAGCGGCAACAGTAGATTATGATATTATAGCATTTACTGAAACGACCATCACTCCAAATCCCACTTATTATATTATTGAAAAAACAACAGCAGGATCTAACTATTGGGGTACTTACATTTACAACCCCAATCCCTGTAGACCAGGCATAGTTATACAATCACCTCACTCCAAAAAAGATTTTAATACAGGTAAACAAGGCATCCATATCTTTAGAAAAATTGAAGCTGAATTCTTTTTTTTAAATGGAACAAGTCGTTGCAATCATAGTTCTTATTCAAGTTGTTCAGGGACGACTTCTTCTTGTGGTTCTTCAGAATCATTTCGAATTTCAGATTTAGCACATGTAGATGATGCTGTTTTTTATGGACTTACAACCTATATATTTGACAATTATACTAATCCTTATTTTGTACAATTGCATGGCTTTACAAAACAAGCTACAGATCCTTATGTCATTTTAAGTAATGGCACTACAAAAAACCCAACAGTAGATCCTCTTCCAGATTTAAAAAATTATTTATTTAATACAGACCATAGTTTAACTTTTAAAATTGGTCACATCGATAATTGGACTCGATTAATTGGCACTACCAATACACAAGGAAGATATATTAACAGTAGTACGAATATTTGTACTTCTAGTGCCACCAGTGCTTCTGGTAGATTTTTACATTTAGAACAGGAAAGAACTAAGCTTAGAAATGAAATAAGTGGATGGGATAAAATGGCAAATGGATTAGCACACACTTTTATGGGAGTTAATTGCTTATTCCTTCCTTTAGAATTAATTTCATTTGATGTAAAGGAAATTGAAGATTTCGTTCAATTACAATGGGAAACAGCTTATGAAGAAAATGTATTCAATTTTGAAATTGAACATTCTTCTGATGGTAAAACATTTAATAAAATTGGTGCAATTCTAGCAACCAACAATGGTAACTATAATTTCAAAGATCCTACTCCTAGGTCAGGAAAACAATATTATCGAATAAAAATAAATGATTATAATCATATTTATAATTATAGCCCTATTATAAATCTCGACTTAAAAAATATTGAATACACTTTTATTTATCCCAACCCAAGTACGGATAAAATTCATATCAAGAGCTCAAACAAAATTAATAACATTACCATTCATGATTTAACCCATCGTTTATTTTATTCATCTGAAATTTATTTGGAAGGAGGAATACCAATACATGATTTTACTAAAGGAATGTATATCCTCTCTTTTACTATTCGAGGAAAAAATTATCATAAATTATTTATTAAAAATTAATTATGCTTCAATTAAAAACAACTTTTTATTTCTTCTTCTTTATACTATTTTTTTTTTCTTGTTCAAATGGTTTTGATCCTGAAGGCGTTTGGATTTCAATAGACGATCCGAAACAAAAAATCATTGCTTTAAGTAATGAACCTTATGGAATTGCATTGCGGAAAAAAAATGGTGGTGCTTGGAGAAATTATAGAAGAACAACTCAAAATAATTTTTTTGGCACTGGTGTTTATGATGTCTCAATCATATCATCAGACACACTTATCATGAAACGAAAAGAAACTGAAGAAATAAAAAAATATTTTAAATCTAATCAAAAAACCAATGGAGCATGGGCTGTCAACATTAGAATGCCAAAAGAAACGGTTCGTAAATTTTTAGGAGAACCTGATGAAATCATTCAATTAGAAAAGGAGGAAGAAAAATGGGTATATGGAGAACACACTAGAATTACTTTTAATGAATTAGGTGTAAAAGATTTTTCAGATAAATATAAAAAAGATAAAAACTTTAATGTTTTACAACGTGGCATGAAGATGGAGGAAGTTTTGAATATTCTAGGTGTCCCCGATAATAAAAAAAGTACTTGGAATTCTTTTTTAGGGACTGAAAAACTTTGGATATATGAAAACGGAAAAATAGTAAAATTTAAGGATGGAAAAATGAGTAAATTTTATCCTAATTTTGAAAGATATGAAAAACTACAGGCTTTTAAAGAAGATGCAATGATTCATCAATATGATTTCGAAAAAATTGATACTTCGAATATTAAAATAACCGTAAATGAAAATGGTAAAATCGTTGAAGAATTAAAAATGGAACTTTATAGCTTAGACACTATTAATGAATTTGAATTTATTGGAGAAAAATATTGGCTATTTATCACTCATGAAAATAATAAAGGTTTTCGAATAGCTTACAATCGAAAAACTAAAAAGAAAGGATTAAAATACGATCATGGATTTTTTGATGAAGTGGATATAAAACTCGATCGCAATTTAATACCTAAAGGCATTTTAACAGGAAACTTAAAAGCTAAAATTGAAGAAAAAAAAGCAAGAAATACCATTATAGAAGGAACCTTTTTATTCCCCTTGGATTAAATAAGTGCCATCTTTTTCTAGTCGGACTTTTTTGGCTTTATATAAAGAACCAATCGCTTTCTTAAAATTCTTTTTACTCATTTCAAAAGTTAAACGAATATCTTCTGGATCACTTTTATCTGTAAAGGGAATATAACCACTATGATCTTCGATATATTTTAAAACTTTTTGCGCATTGGGTTCAATTACATTTTGATAACCTTGCCGTTCGAGCACAATATCAATTTTTTGATCTTCTTCTCTAATGGCCTTTATATAGCCTTTTGTTTTTTCACCGTAATTTAATCTTTTAAAAATTTGATTCGAAAAGATTAATCCTCGGAATTTATTATTAATAATGACATTCCTTCCTAAATCCGTTTCATCTACAATGATTAATTCAACTTCATCTCCAACTTCAACATCTAATTCTTCTTTGTCTAAAAACTTATTCAATTTATTGGATCCAACAAAACGATCAGTTTTCTCATCTATATATAGATACACTAAATATTTCCGTCCTTCCAACATATCGTTAGATTGCTCAGAATAAGGAACCATTAATTGTTTATCCAAGCCCCAATCAACAAATGCACCATATTGATTTACATCCATTACTTCTAGGAAACCAAACTCATTTATATTCAAATGAGGTTTTTGTGTTGTAGCTGTTAATCTTTCTTCATTATCCAAGAAAATAAAAACGTCAATATCATCTCCTTTTTCCATTCCTTCGGGAACAAATTTATTGGGTAACAATACTTCATCTCCTGTTTCATCTACCAGATACCATCCTTGTTCTTCAACTCTATAAGCTACGAGTTCTACAAATTTTCCTATCTCTAACATTTCACAAAGATAAAGAGATTATTATTAGGCGGTTAAGAATTCTAATTTATTTTAAACAATTATAAATGAATGTTTTACAAATTACATTTTCTCATCAGCTCTAAGCTTTAAAAACTTAACCTGTTGTAAAAGAATAGTTTACAAAAAAAATCATTAACATTTAATTCAGCTAATTTTATTTCGAAAAG
>JAHDFV010000075.1 GCA_020627985.1 Saprospiraceae bacterium | reverse complement strand
CGACCCGCTGATTACAAATCAGCTGCTCTGGCCAACTGAGCTACATCGGCATTATTTCCCTTTATTACTTAAATGAACTTCTTCAAATCTATTATACTAAAGGTAGCTTTTAAAAGCGATTGCAAAGATATATTATTTTTTACAAATTAAAAACCCCTATTTGAAATTTTTATGATTTTTTTTTCAGTATCATAAAAACAACAAATATTTAAGTCAATTTTCCTGAAAAAAGTTCCCTAAAAAAAGGGATGAAGTTAAAAAAACTACATCCCTTTCATTCAATTATTTTATAATATAAATTGATTATTAATTTTTAATAATCAATTTATCAAAGACAGATCCTCTTTCCGTATCAATTTTTACAATGTAGGTTCCTGATTCTAGGCTATTCGTTTTAATCGTTTCAGACCAATTTTCAGATAAATTATTCTTCTCGATATTATAAACTTCTCTCCCTATTACATCAAAAATTGATATTTTAACAAATTGACCTAATAAACCTTTTGCTGTCATCGTAAAGGTTCCTTTATTAGGATTAGGGAAGATGTTTAATGATACATCATCTTTATTAATTATATCATCTATCCCTGTTGCATCAATTAACAATGCTAGAGAATCTGAAGAACAGCCATTATAGGCTGTTAAATTTACTTCATAACCATCTTCAAGATTATGATAATAATGATACGGATTCTCTAAGTTGCTTGAAATCCCATCGCCAAATTCCCATAAGTACGATGAAGCATTTGTTGAATTATTTTGAAAAACTACTGTATTGTTGTTTAAAGATACTATTTCAAAATTAGCTACTGGATCTTGATCATTAACAGAAATGTATTCCGTTTTAGTTATCTCATCAGTCCCTAAAGTATTTGTAATAGACAAAGTAACATCATAGTCACCCACACTATTATAAGTTACTATAGGGTTTCTATCTGTAGATGTTGCTGGTGTTCCTCCTGGAAAAGTCCAAAACCAAGAATTTCCCACTCCGATAGAATTATCAAAAAACTGAGTCGTTAATGTATTACAACCATCACTTAAAGCCGAAAAGTTAGCAATAGGAGCAACTGTTGAAGAAACACAATCTGAAGTTACTTTTATATTATCTACGTAAAAATTATTACCCCCAAAGGAAACATTTTCAATTTTGATTCTAAAATCTGTAGCAGTCAAGAAACTAGAAAGATCAACCGAAATACAACCTGCTCCAGGATCTGAATCTCCACACCAATCTTGATTTTGATTTGGCAAAAATTCACCATTTAGGAAAATATAAGTTGCTACATTATAAGACCCATCTTCTTTATCTGCAAATAATATATGAGGAAAAGTAAGCCCTCCATCAGTAGATGCAGAAATAATTAAAGAATCTGTTGCATTTTGTAGATTCTGACGAAAAGCATAATCTAATTCTAATGTTGCAGTACTTCGTCCATATAAATCAATTTTAGGAGAAATTATTGCATCTCTGCTACCAAAAGTATTTTCATCGAAATTATTAATTACAATTGCATATTCTCCATATTTTTCACCGCCTGAAGGTAAGTTATAAATCGACCATTCTGTACCACCTGTTGGATTATCAATCGTCCAACCATTTGTATTTCCACTTTCAAAATTTTCTTCAAAAACTAATTGATTTAAACTTCCATCTACATTAATATACGCATTAAATGTTTGTGTATTACTACCAAATTCATTTGTAGCTTCTAGAGTAACATCATAAACACCTGGAGTAGGATAATAAATTCTAGGATTCTTTTCATTAGAAGTAGCTGGTACTCCACCTGGGAAAGACCAAGACCAACTTTCAGGTAAGTATAATGAATTATCAGAAAATTCGATTTCGCCACCGGGACAAATTGTTTTAACATTTCCTGAAGTTAAAATACTAACAACAGGAGCAATCGAAGGATCTGCACATAATAAAGCAGCCTGTGCATTAATTCTACCTGCTCCTAATTTACCGAAATATGCAGGGTTTTGATTATTAATATCATCAGCTGATCCCTTAATACAAGATTCAATTTGTTCAGGTGTCAAGTTTGGATTTGAAGATTTAATTAAAGCACATAAACCTGCAACCATTGGGCAAGACATTGAAGTACCTGTTTTGTATCCTAAAGCTCCAGGATCATCTCCAGTAACTGTACTATAAATACTAGTTCCTGGAGCAGAAATATCTACCCAATCACCATAATTAGAAGATCCATTCTTAACATCAGATTTATTGGTATTAGCTACAGCAATCATATGGTTATAAGCTGCAGGATATTGAGGAGTTTCGTCACCGATTCCATCTAAACCACCATTTCCAGCTGAAGTAACAATCACCTGCCCATTTGCATGAGCTTGATTTATTAAGTTTTGTTCTGATTGGGAATAACCTCCTCCTCCCCAAGAACAACTAATTACATCCGCACCTGAGGCAATTGCATATGTAAAAGCTGACCATATCGCATCTAATCCACTTCCTGTAGAGTTATCAGATTTACCTTTACAAGCTATAATTTTAGCATTGAAACCCAAACCAGGAATACCCATTCCATTATCTGTAACTGCAGAAGCTATTCCTGCGCAATGCGTTCCGTGATCAAACGGATTACTGGTAGGTGGAGATGGGAAAATATCACCATTTGCTGAATCATATCCATTATAGTCATATACAAATCCATCTCCATCATCATCTATACCATTAAAAGGAATTTCACCTGGATTCTCCCAAATATTAGCAGCTAAATCTTCATGTTCAATAAAAACTGCATCATCAACTATTGCTATTGTAGCTCCGTCTCCTTTATTTAAATCCCATGCTGTAAATGCAGAAACTAAATTTAAATGATACATTGTATCATTATCTTGAATTGGATCATTAGGCACATAATCATTGGTCATGTAGGGAACTCTTTCCGCATATTCTATAAAAGAAAGCTTTTCGAGATCGTCTATTAATCTATCTACACCTTCTTTTTGATCAAACCAAACTTTATATGTACGATCGAAAATAGATGTTTTCAAAACTTTAAAAGGTCTATCTATTGCTTTAATATCATACAAATTTAGGATAGAAGCTATGTCTTTATGTTCTTCTCGTAATTCATTTATATTTTCAATTACTATGTTTGATTCTTCTTTAATTTTGAAATATATTTCACCATCCCAATAGTCTTTATGAATCGTTTGAGCATTAGCTATGAAAAAGCTAAATAAAAAAAGAGTTAGTAATATAATCTTATTATGCATTTCCTTTAAGATTTAAAATTTGATTTGAATTACGGCAATGGTAATGCCGAATAAATGACCTTCAAATTTAATGAAACAAAAAACAATCATTGTATAAATTAATGATTTTCTGTATTTGATATTGTCGTCTGGTTACGAAATAAAGATTTAGACCAAAATCCATAAAAAAAGGGGAAGCAATAAATGCTTCCCCTTCTATTTATCTCACAATTATTAAAGAAATAATAATTACTGTGGTGATAAAACTGTCATACCTTGATCTCCATAACTATTAGACCAATCTAACTGAATTTCTTGTAGGATTCCATCGCAATTATCTACTGCCATACCAGAACCAAAGAAACTATCTCCACCATAAACATAATCAGGTGAAGCAGCCATATCAATAGTAATTGTACCAGAAGCTGGAGTCCAATCAAATGTAGCTGTATTATTAGAAGAACCATAACCATCTAAGTATAGTCCCATTGTTATATCATCAATAACATATCTGGTATTATTACCTGCAGTTTCTTCTGTAATTGTACGTACATTATTGTATGTGAATTCAGCAGCTTCTCCATTAATTGCACCAGAACCATCACCGCCTCCACCAATAGTAGAAGAAGTATAAGAACCTGCTAAGGTTGCAATTTGAGGACAATCATCATCAATAATAGTTACTACCATTGTATCTAATGAAGTTGTACCTTCTAATCCTGGGTAACCTAAGCTAGCAGAACCTGATGCTAAAACAACATTTAGAATATGATTTGGTTGTTGAGTTGAATTATCAATTGGTTGAATGTATAAAGTATCAACATAATCATTAGCCCCATAATCAAAAGTAGTAGATGGACTTGTTACTACATAATCTTGTCCTTCTATAGCCGTAGGACTTGATATTTCAACTGTAACATTTCCCCCTATAGCTGATGTTTTAGAGAAAATAATTGGAATTAACTGAGGGTTTGAAGAACTCTCAGGAATCTCTGCAGCTCCTGAAGCGAAGTGAAATGCATCCCCAGCAGAATATACATACTCATCTTCTTTACATGATTGGAAAACTATTGCCACCATCACAAAAGCAAAAAGTATGTTTAGAAATTGGATATTTTTTTTCATCATAATTTATTTTTGTTCTTAAAAGAACATTTGAATAAATTGAGATAAGAACAATTGTAAAACAATTATTCTTATCTCATTTTACATCATAATATTAATAACCTGGATTTTGTACCAAATTAGGATTAATATTTAAAGATCTCTGTGCGTAAGGAAACTCGTAACGGAAATTTCCTGCTGATAAACTTAGAGCAGAAGCAGGTGGTGGTGTACCAGAGCCATCAGATAAATCACCAGCATTTGTACGTGTAAAGCCTAAACCTTGTCTCTTTAAATCATAGAATCTATGACC
Source organism: Saprospiraceae bacterium (assembly GCA_020627985.1). Classification (GTDB taxonomy): domain Bacteria; phylum Bacteroidota; class Bacteroidia; order Chitinophagales; family Saprospiraceae; genus JAHDCE01. The sequence continues at coordinate 9,626 of JAHDFV010000075.1, read as the reverse complement.
TTCAAACGCTAATTCTAATCTTCTTTCTAATTGAATTGCATCTTTAAGATCTTGTCCCATTTGATTTACAAAGTTAAAATCTGAATAACGACGAGTTCTAATCATATTAAGAGAAGCTAAAGCATCTGCATCATTACCTAATTGAGCTTGTGCTTCTGCTAAATTTAACATTACTTCTTCCATTCTTAAAATCGGTGCGTCAGCTACATTAGCTGGTGCTCCAGGTCTTTGCTTGTATTTGATTATGTGGTTATAATCATTTCCTTCAAAACTACTTGTTTCAAAATAAGCTGTTTTACGAATATCAGAATCCGAATATAAATTATAAAATCCAAAATCAGGAACATATTCAGATTTTGTACCTGTTGGACCAGTTTGACCATAATTTACACCCATTTCAATATCATCCTGAACATCAACTAATGAAGAAAGAAGCGTGCTACCAAAATAAACATTATCCCATAAATCATTAACTGAAGCCATTGGTGTAACTTCATAAGGACTATTATCTACCACATATTGAGCATTTTCTCTTGCTTTTTCTGCATTTCCCATATAAAGGTATACTCTAGATAATAAACCATAAACAGTAAACTTATTGATTCTACCTAAACCATTATCATCATTTAAAAAGGATTTAGCTTGTTCTAAATCTGCAACAATATTTGTATAAGTTTCACCTAAAGTTATTCTCGAATCATTATCACCTACAGATGTAGATGTTCTATAGACGATACCTAAATCTGAATCTGCACCAATAGAAGGTGTTTTAGCAAATGTTTTAGCAATATCAAAATGAGACAAAGCTCTTAAAGCTAATAATTCTCCTGTTAAATTTGTTTTGTATTCACCATCTTCCAAAACATCAATATTCTCTAAAGCTGTATTAGCAGAAAAAATAACTCTATGAGAAAAAGTTCTTATTTCACCATATGTATTTTCAGAATTTGTAAGTAGTAGATAGTAAGTTTGTAAAGATTTTCTTCCATTCTGTTTTATAATCAGATTATCAGACATTACATCTGGAAGAATAGTGTAAAGACTTGTATAGTTATCTCTCAAGTGACCATATATACCCTTAGTAAAGAGTTCAAAGTTAGAAGGAGAAACTAATACAATACTTGTTTCTAATTCATTTGTAGGGAGAAGATCTAACTTATCTTTACAAGATGTCATAGAAATCATAAGTGCAAAAAGCACACATGCTATATATTTAAATTTTTTCATTACTTCTTTTTTTATTAAAATGATTAAAATCCAACATTTACACCGAATGTCATACCTCTTGTTGCAGGATAACTATAAAGTGCAAATTGACCAGGAAGAGGATCACCAGCAGCTTCATCAGAACCTATACCTACTTCTGGATCACCGTCATAAGTAGTTACAGTAAATAAATTAGTTGCTTGTGCGAATACATTCACAGATGATAAGAATTTAACTTTCTTTAATGGTAAAGTATAACCTATTCTTATATCTCTTAATCTTAAATAATCATTTCTTTGTAAGAATCTATCAGAAGTATAACTTACACCTGTTGGTCTAGGAATATCAGTAACGTCACCTGGATTTCTCCAAAAGTTGTTAGCATCTGTTCTTTGATTACTTGCAATGTTTTCTCCATCAGAAAGCATATTAGATGCCATATAATTCATAACATAGCTATCTAATTGATAATAGAATGAAGCATTTAAAGTCACTCCTTTAAACCTAATTCCTGTTCCAAAATTACCTTGATACTTAGGTTGAGCTGTTTTTCCTTCTAAGGCAACTGCATCATCACCACTCCAAACATTTGTAATATTTCCATCTGCATCATACCATAATTCATCTCCAGTTGCAGGATCTACACCAGCAGAACGAACTAAGTAGAATGTATTTGTTTCTAAACCTACTCTATCAATCGTAGGATCATTAAAGATTGTAGAAGGCGTTTCTGGATTACCATCATCATCTGGTAAAGATAATACTTCATTATCATTCACATTCCAAGAACCAAATACTGTCCAAGTAAAATCTAAATCTCTATTACGGATTATATCCGCTGTTAATTCAAGTTCTATACCTCTATTTTTCATTTCACCTATGTTTCCAACAACACTTCTATCATAATCAGGATCATCGAATTGTTCAGGTGAAAATAAATCAGTTACTTTTTTGTAATACATATCTATTGAACCAGCAACTCTATTGTTGAAGAATCCAAAATCAACACCCAATGAAGGAGAAAGTGCTTTTTCCCATCTAAGATCTTGACGAGCAGCTCTATCAATTTCTAGTGAAGGGGTTCCAGCGAAACCAGCAGAAGCAATTGTTCCTAATCTATCGTAAGATAATATACCAGAATTGTTACCCGTTTGACCAACAGATAATCTAATTTTTAATTGGCTAATCTTTTCTTTCAAAGCTTCTCCTAAGAAATCTTCATAGTGAATATTCCAACCTAAAGAACCAGAAACGAAATGACCGAATCTATTCGCTGAACCAAATCCAGAGAATCCATCTACTCTATAAGTAAAAGAAGCTAAATATTTACTTTTGTAATCATATTCTATTTTGGCAAAAGCAGATAAACTTGCTTCTTCGTAAACAGTTGACCTACCATTATAAATATCTGCCGCATTATCTAAAGTATATAGATCTTCATTTGGAAAACCTCTACCAGAAACAGAAGTTAATCTTGAATCAAAATCAATAAATTCTTGACCTACTAAGAAGTTAGTATTGTGATTTTCAGCAAATGTTTTGTTGTATGTCAATAAATTTCTAAATGTATACTGCCATCTTCTTGAAGTAGTTGCAGTTCCAATTCCTGGATTTTCAGGATCTCCAACATAACCATCTAATACTGAACCTGGCTCGATGAAGTATCTTCTTTCGTATGTTCTCAAGTTACCATTTAATTCTGTTCTGAAGTTCAAACCAGCAACTTTAAGAATTTTCATATCAGCAGCTAAACTACCTAATATATGGTGTTCAACTTCATTTTCAGGATTATTTTGAATTGCTTCAGAAATAGAAAATCCTTGATGAGTTAAGTTATAAACAGGCTCTCCTGTGTCAGGATCATAAACGATATCCGAAGCATCTGGAGAGTTTAAAATAAATTCAGACTCATAAGGATTGTAATCATACATTGCTCTAAATGGATTCTGAACATTATTTCTATCTCTTAATTCATTCGAATTTGTACGACCAACAAATAAAGTATTTGACAATGTTAACCAATCAGAAGCTTGGTAAGAAGCATTAATACGACCTGTCATTCTATCAAAAGAAGAAACTTTAGCAATACCTTCTTCACTGTAATAACCAGCAGAAGCAAAATATTTCATTTTATCTGTTCCACCTCCAGCAGAAAGGTCATAAGATTGAAAAGTACCAGTACGTAATAAAATGTCTTGCCAATCTCCAGCAATTCTCTGTAGAGAATCTCTAAAGTCAGGATCTTCATAATTAGCTACAGCAGTAGCATTACCAATACCAAATTTCTCGAACATTTCTGTTTCGTAATCCATTTTTTGGTTTACATCCATCATATCAAATGGATCTCTAGTTTTTTCTTTAAAACCATACTGCGCTTTAAAAGTTATTTGCGCTTTCTGTTTTTTAGTAGAACCTTTTTTAGTAGTAACTAAGACAACACCATTTGATGCAGAAGCACCATAAATAGTAGCTGCAGCAGCATCCTTTAATATAGAGATACTCTCAATATCATTTGGATTAATGGCATTATACACAGCTGAAGTAACTTGCATACCATCAACAACGAATAAAGGCTCATTACTTGAAGAAATAGAGTTTACCCCTCTAATTCTAATGTAAGTATCCCCACCAGGTTTACCATTAGCAGACGTTACTTGTACACCTGTAGATTTACCTTGAAGAAGGTTACCAATGTTCGCTACAGGAACATCTTGAATTTCTTCAGCATCTACTACAGATACACCTGTAGAAATTTTGTCTGATTTAATAGCATTATATCCAATAACTACTACTTCATCTAAAATTTCAGAATCAGGAGCTAGTGTTACAGATAATTTGTCTGTACCTACAATAGATACTACTTGGTCAGCAAAACCAGTGTAAGAAAATTTAAGTGCTTTAGCGTCAGCAGGAACGTCTAGCGTAAAAGTACCGTCATATTCTGTGACTGTACCAATAGCTTCATTTCCGTCAACAACGACATTAGCACCAATGGCTTCTCCTTCGCCATCTAACATAACAGTACCTGATACTGTTCGTTGAGCGAGGGCTGTACTACAAATAAGAAGTACCATAGCCAGCATTAGTGAAAAATGTTTCATACCGTAATCAATTTTTTTGATGAGACAATTATAATAGAATTGATTATTGAAAATTTTAAAAGAAGCAGATTTAAAATGTAAAGGAGTCTTTTAATTAACCTTTATTGAATCCCATAATAAATTTGGTTGAATCGGGGATTTCATTTTTAATAATTGCTTCAATTTAAATTATTGCAAATCTCAATTCTTTTTTAACATTAATTAACAAACGCCAAATTTATGGAATATTTCCAATTATTTGGCACGCTTTTACTTTTTTTTTAATGTGGGATGTCCTCTAGAATGCATAGATATTTAATACATAAGTATGTCAATTCCTATATTTTAGGAAAGACATCTAAAGAAAATGGGTTTTTAGAAATGATTCAGCCTACTATTTAGGCTTACTTGTTTGGATAGATTACTATATAAGTATAACAGAAGTATTCTTAGAATCGCTGCTTTTATATCTTAAAATAATCAAAATAAATTTGCATTTCGTTAACAATATGGCTTTAAATTATAGATATATAGGCATTTATAAAGAAATCAAGGTTTTATGATATTTATCAAGATTATCTATCTCATTAAAAAGATTGCGTACCTATTTTAATTGTTGTAAATACATCTGTATGGTATTATGTAGACCAAAATATAATGCATCTGTAATTAAAGCATGCCCTATTGAGACTTCTAAAAGATTAGGTATTGATTTTTTGAAATATGTAAGATTTTCAAGATTTAAATCATGCCCAGCATTAATTCCTAGTCCTAATTCGTGTGCTAAAATTGCATTATCTATGTATGGTTGAATTGAATTTTCTTTGTTTTGGTGGAAATCATGAGCAAATGGGCCTGTATAAAACTCTATTCGATCTGTTCCTACTTTTTGAGCTCCATGTATCATTTCTGGTATTGGATCAATAAAAATTGAAACTCTTATCCCTTCGTTTTGTAATCGTTTAATAGTTTTTTTTAAGAATTTTTCATTTTTTATAGTATTCCAACCTGCATCTGAAGTTAAAGCATCGGGTGCATCAGGTACCAGTGTACATTGATCTGGCTTATTGTCAAGCACCATTTTTAAAAACTTTTCATTGGGATTACCTTCAATGTTAAATTCTGTAGTGACTATATCTTTAAGTAAGGGGATATCTTTATACGTTACATGTCTTTCGTCAGGTCTTGGATGTACTGTTATTCCTTCTGCACCAAAACGTTCACAATCTTTAGCCACTTGAATAAGATCTGGGTAGTTTGATCCTCTCGCATTTCTAATTAATGCTACTTTATTTATGTTTACGCTCAATCGTGTCATGTATACTCATTTAAATCATTCAGACTATATTTGTGTAAAATTGAACTTTCTAAATGAAATCCGAAATAGAACATACCATTAATGACATAACTGTGAATAAAAAAAAGGATTCATTGATATTTTTACCGTTCCGGTTTGAGATTTTGGTCTTAATTTTTCTCATTTTCGTTTGTGCTATGATTGGAGCTCTTGTCAGTCGATTTTTCTTGACTAATGATGGTCAAATGGTTGTTTCTTTATTACAAGAGTTGAAAATAGATCAGATTAAAGAAAATATTGATGCGGTTAGAATTATAATGTTTATCAGTAATTTTGGTACTTTTTTATTACCTGGGGTAATTATGTCATTACTTATTTATAAAAGGGATTGGCTTACTTCTGTTTCTGCGAATCGGTTCTCAAATTTATCTTCTTATATTGTTACAGGTATATTAATGCTTTCTGCTTTACCTTTAGTTGCATATTCTTTCATCATCAATCAAAAGATTCCATTACCTGAATGGATGATACAAATGGAAGAAGAGAGCAATCAATTAATATCAGCTCTTCTTCAAATGAATACGCCTTGGGAGTTAATGTTGAGTATTTTTATTATTGCGATAATACCTGCTATTGGAGAAGAATGGATTTTTAGGGGTATTTTACAAGACAGATTAACTAAATGGTTTAAAAATGGTCATGTTGCCGTTTGGGTGGCTGCTATTTTATTCAGTGCTATTCATGGTCAGTTTCAAGGATTTCTACCTCGAATGCTTCTTGGAGGCATATTAGGATACCTTTTTCTATGGTCAGGCAGTTTATGGCTCTCAATTTTTGGTCACTTTATCAATAACAGTATACAAGTCATTGGTTATTATATTGTATCTAAAAATAATATTGAAATTAATATATCTGAAACTCCTGAAATTTTCTGGTGGCAGGGTCTTATTTCTCTTTTTGTAATTGTGGCTTTATTAACTTTATTGCAAAAGATGAATCAGAATACATATTCTAGGTTAAATTTGTAAGTAATTTTAGTATTCTCCTACAAATTGAATTTTATGAATGAAAAGAATAGGACGTTAATGATTCGGACGCTAACCGCTTTGGTTTTCGTACCAGTGGTTTTGTTGGGATTATTTTGGAATACTTATTCTTTTTCGATTTTATTCTTACTGGTTTTAGTTGCTTGTTCAAAGGAATATTATGATCTCATTTTCGCCAATGATTATGATAGCCATTTTTTCAGGCGTAATTATGGTATTTTCTTGAGTTGTTTTATGTATTTCGTCATAACGATGAATAATATTTTCCCTGACTTTGTACATTTTTCAATTATTGATTTACCTTTTGCCATGCTGCCTTTGGCTTTTATAGCATTCATATATGAATTATTTAAAAGTTCAGCTACTCCATTTCGAAATATTGCTTTAGTGATTTCTGGAATAATATATATTGGAGTCCCTATGATATTATTACAATTTTTAGCTTTTGATGTTACACCTGAATTTAATACGAAAATTATAATTGGATTAATCGTAATGAATTGGATCAATGATTCTGGTGCTTATGTTGTTGGATCTAGAATTGGTAAAACTCCATTGTTCCCTAGAATTTCTCCAAAGAAAACTTGGGAAGGCACATTAGGTGGTGTATTCTTTTGTTTAATTACAGGATATATTTTCTCTTTATATTATACCATGTTGAGCACTGTAGACTGGATGGTTTTAGGAGCTATCACGGCTATTTTTGGAAGTTTAGGCGATTTAATTGAATCGATGTTAAAAAGAAGTGTAGATAAAAAAGATTCGGGTAATTTATTACCTGGTCATGGAGGTATGTTAGATCGGTTTGATGCCTTTATTTTCCTATTACCTTTTGCTGCAGCTTATATTTATTTTGCGAAATAAAAAGAGTTAAAAAATTCAAAGTTTTTTTTACTTGCCCTTAAATTTTAGGAGTGCTATTATAAGCTACCACAAAGAGTAAAGCCATTTTAAAATGAAAAGAAATTTCGTCTGATAATTCATCAATAATTTCCCAATCTCTTATATCATTTTCATAGGTCGTATACATTTCAAAAGCACCATATTTATTTTCTTGGATTTCCCATTCTTCTAGATTAGTTCTGTATTTACTTTTAATTGTTAAGGTAACTGATCCATCAGTAATTCTCCATTCTGTATTATCTCCTCTCCATTTCGTTTGCATACTGATAATTTCTCCACCGCCTCTTACTTCCCATTTAGAAGGATCATTATGAAATTTCATTTTGATGGATCCTGATTCATCCTCTAATCTATAATCCCATTCTTTCCAATCATTTTTAGTTATCCACCGTATTGATAGATCTCCTTCTACATCTTCATCAGAGGTAAATATTGTCCATTCTTTGAAAGAATCATCCCATTTTGTACCAATACCAAACAACTCAAATTGAGCATATAATGATAAGGAGAGGAAGATAAAAAGTATATTAAGTAGTAATGCTTTCATTTTTGTTTATTATTTCATAAACAAGGAATTATACATTTGGTTAATGGGTTAAATAAAGTTATTGAAAAATTGAATCAAATGTAAATTACAAAATACTGTTTAACAAATAATTACGCTTCTTATTTTTATTCAGTACAGGATGATAATTTTTTATTTTCTTTCAATAATTCTATTAAACCTTTCTTTACTGGGAGTTCAGATAGTGGGTATGATTCATAATTTCCTAGCCAACTCTTACTAAAAAGGAAACCAAAACGAGGTGACAAAATTGAAACTTTACAAGAATGCATATCCCAATCTTTTTCAATTAGTTTAAATATTTTATATTCAATATTCTGATATTGAATTTTATCTATCTCTACAAAAGCGGATAATGTTTCTTTATTATAAATTTTTAAAGTATCATTTTCATTATTTAAAAGAATTAATTGTTTTGTGGCTTTATTAGTCGTTTCATTAACAATATATTCTTCTAAATAAAATTGATTTGTTTTGTTTTCAGATTTAATTTTTGAAATTAGTTTAAACAATAATTTATGATTATCGTAATAGATTTTTTCTTCTATTATTTTTACTTCATTTGAATTTTGATACTTATAAAATATTTTATTTTTTACAAATTCATCATTTAATTCATTAGAACGATTTACTATTTCTTTTTTACAATCAATAAATAATAAAGAGAACATAATTAAAATTAATAACGACCTCATAATAGGTTATTCTTTTAAAAATAAAAGGCTTTAAGGGGAATCCTTAAAGCCTTTTAAATTATTTATTTCTTTTTTTTGTCTGGTTCTTCTAATTCAAAATCATTTAAAAAACCTGTATGAAAATCTCCTGCTTTAAATTTTTCATTTCGCATTAATTGCTGATGAAAAGGAACAGTAGTTTTAATTCCCTCTACGATAAACTCATCTAAAGCGCGCTGCATTTTTTTAATACATTCTTCTCTAGTTTGTGCTTTACAAATCAATTTAGCAATCATAGAATCATAATAAGGAGAAACTGTATAACCAGCATAAACATGTGTATCAACTCTTACACCATGTCCTTTGGCACTGTGAAAAGATTTAATAGTTCCAGGAGATGGTCTAAAATTATTATATGGATCTTCCGCATTAATTCTACATTCCATCGCATGCATTGTTGGTATATAATTTTCACCAGAAATTTTTATTCCTGCAGCAACTTTGATCTGTTCTTTAATTAAATCATGATCAATTACTTCCTCAGTAACGGGATGTTCTACTTGAATTCTGGTGTTCATTTCCATGAAATAAAAATCACGATTTTTATCCACTAAAAATTCTACCGTTCCTACTCCTTCATAATTGATAGATTTACCAGCTTTAATTGCTGCATCTCCCATTCTTTGCCTCAATTCATCTGTCATAAAAGGAGAAGGAGCTTCTTCCACTAATTTTTGATGCCTTCTTTGAATAGAACAATCTCTTTCTGAAAGATGGACAACTGTACCAAATTGATCACCAATAATTTGGAATTCTACTTGGCTCTACAACAAATTTCTCTATTCATTACGATTG
>JAHDFV010000074.1 GCA_020627985.1 Saprospiraceae bacterium | reverse complement strand
ACTGAGAACGGAAGGATGTATTGAATGTCTCTCAGATCAGAATTTACAAAAGATATTTTTTCCCAAAACAATGTTGTATCTACTACGTTTGGTAAAACCCAATCACGAACCCATTCTATTGAACTTTCTTTTGATATTAAATTTTTAATTTCTGATTTAAATCCATTACTTCTTTCTACATAATATTGGATAGACCCCTCTTCGCATAATGCAATATTTACAGTTGTTTTAACTCTTTTTCTTCCTTGATCATCTATATAGTAGGAAACATTATATTTTCCTTTAGGCTTGATCTTTTTATAGATAGGAATCTCTTTGCCTTTTGATCCAAAAGCTATTTCTTTAGTAGAAGAAAAATAATGTAATCGTATATTTTCATTACTGAGAATAGATTTACAATCTTGAACTTCAAATACAGTATCTTTTCTAAAGAAATAGGTATAATTTGATTTTTCAAAACAAACATTCTGATCTAAATTTTTGAGATATAATGTATCTGTTTCTAAAAGATACTGAGGAACATCGCCTTTATAAAGAATAGCCATTACTTCTTTATTAGAACGATCTAAGAATTGTGCCCCTAGGAAGAAAGGAAAAATTGATAACCAAAAAATGAAGAAAATTTTATTTTTCATTAAAAGTATTTAAAGCTATTCATCTTAATAGAGACGAAGCGTCTTAAGATTGCGTTGCATTCTAAAATATAAATTATTGAATTTTAATCCGAATGCGAATTAAGAACCTTTTTTTTACGAAATTTGTAGTATAGAAGGAAATTAAATTCCTTGAAAAAGGGAAATCATGAGTAAGTTAGGAAGAGTATTAGTGGCAATGAGTGGAGGTATTGATAGTACCATGACTGCTGTATTGTTACACGAACAAGGCTATGAAGTGGTGGGTATCACCATGAAGACCTGGGATTATGCTAATTCTGGTGGAAGTAAGAAGGAAACAGGTTGCTGTTCTTTAGATTCAATTAATGATGCTAGAGAAGTGGCTGTTGGTTTGGGTTTCCATCATTTCATTGTTGATATCCGAGAAGATTTTGGTGACTATGTGATCAACAATTTTGTGGATGAATATTTATCAGGTCGCACACCCAATCCATGTGTTTTATGTAATACACATATCAAATGGAGTTCCTTATTAAAGCGAGCGGATCAATTGGGTTGTGAATTTATCGCCACAGGTCATTACGCCATTATGAATGAATTAGATGGTAGAAAGTATATTACAAAAGCCAAGGATTTACACAAAGATCAATCTTATGTTCTTTGGGGATTGAGCCAAGAATGTATGCATAGAACCATTTTTCCTTTAGGTAATTATACAAAACCTGAAGTACGTCAAATGGCATATGATAGAGGATATACCGAACTTTCTAAGAAAGGAGAAAGTTATGAAATTTGTTTTGTGCCTGATAACGACTACAGAGGATTTTTGAAGCGAAGAGTAGAAGGTTTAGAAGAAAGAGTAGATGGAGGTAACTTTGTAGATATCCAAGGAGAAGTAATTGGTCAACATAAAGGCTATCCTTTTTATACCATTGGTCAACGAAAGGGATTGAATGTTGCTTTTGGTACTCCAAAATATGTAACTGAAATTCGTCCAGAAACCAATACCGTTGTTTTAGGCGATATGGATGATTTACTTCGTAATGGTTTAATTGCAGGTAAAATCAATTCTATGAAATATCCAGAAATTCCAACTGGAATTGAAACCATAACTCAAATCCGATACAATGATCCTGGTACTTTAGCAAAGCTAAAGAATCTAGGAGAAAATGTGGAAGTAGAATTCATGGCGAATGTAAGAGGAGTTGCACCAGGACAGTCTGTTGTTTTTTATGAAGGAGACGATGTCATTGGTGGCGGTATTATCATGAGTTCTTTGGTTTAAAATTTATTTTAAAAATATATTGTAGCTGTAATTCAAATTGATTTTTGATTTACAGCTTTTTTATTGCATATATCTTCTGAGATTTCAAATTTGGCATTCTTTTCGTATTATATTAAAGATAATTTATATTTGATTGAATGATTTTAATAGATTGCTTCATTTTTTCGCATCAAATTTTGTTTTTATTCGTTTATAGAACATGTTCATTAAAAATAAATACATGAAATCTTTTCATTTCTTTCTTGCATTAAGTTTTATTCTTGTTGTTTTGATTTCTTCTTGTAGAGAAGGATCAGTAAATGAAGATTTCCCGCTTGAAATGGGTTTTGAATACTTCCCTTTAGAAGTGGGTAAATATAAGACCTATCAAATGGATTCAACTGTCTATGATTTTGATGGGGCAGTACCGATTATTATTGAAAGTACAACTTTTGTTAAAGAAGAATTGGTAGACATCGCCATAGATAATGAAGGAGATACTATTTATATTTTAGAACGTTTTGAAAGAAGTAACTTTAGTGATCCTTGGATCATCAAAGATGTATGGTCTACTAAAGTTGCTAATAATCGAGCAGAACGATTTGAAGAGAATATTCGATTGATCAAAATGGTTTTTCCTTTAAAAGAAGGTGTTGATTTTGATGCCACCCTATTTATTGATGATAATTTTGTTGTATCCGTTGCTGGTGAAGCCATTGAAGCCTTTAAAAATTGGACTTCAGAAATTCAAGAAATTGGAACATCAGAAACCATTGGTGGAGAGAACTTCTCAGATATTGCCACAATCATTCATGCAGATGATGAAAACTTAATCGAGAAACGATATTCACAATCCAAATATGCCAAAGGATTGGGATTAATCGAACGAGAAGAATGGATTTTAGATACTCAAAACCTAACAGAGGCTCTTCCTTGGGAAGAAAAAGCTGAAATTGGGTATATTCTAAAGCAAACGATTATTGACTATAATTAATCGTTTGCCTTAAAGCTAGTTTGAATTTAAAGCTTACGATCCATTTTAGCCACCATAGTATTTTTCCAAGTATTAAAGGTTCCTGCTTGAATCTGTTTCCTTGCCTCCCCCACTAACCATAAATAGAAACTTAAATTATGGAGAGTTGAAATTTGTAAAGCAAGCAATTCTTTACATCTGAATAAATGATGTAAATATGATTTAGTATGAATCCGACTCGTTTCAGAAGTAGAATTTTCATCAATAGCAGAAAAATCTTGTTTCCATTTGGCATTTTTCATATTCATATAGCCTTCTGAAGTATACAATAATCCATGCCTAGCATTCCTACTTGGAAGTACACAGTCCATCATATCAATACCAAGTGCTATTGTTTCTAAGATATTAGATGGTGTTCCTACCCCCATTAAATACCTTGGTTTTTCTTTGGGTAAAATTTCACACACTACACCTGTCATTTCATACATCTCAGGAGCAGGTTCTCCAACAGAAAGACCTCCTATCGCATTCGCTTCTCGATCAAAATCTCTAATGACTTTGGCGGATTGAATTCTTAGATCTTTATAGGTTCCTCCCTGTACAATTGGAATAAAGGTTTGATCATAACCATACATCCCTTGTCCAGCATCAAAATGATTGCAACAACGTTTTAACCATCGATGGGTTAATGCTATCGATTTTTTTACATATTTATAATCACAAGGATATGGTGTACATTCATCAAAAGCCATGATTAAATCACCTCCAATTGAACGTTGGATATCTATTGCTTTTTCAGGAGAAAAGAAATGTTTTGAGCCATCAATGTGCGAACGAAACGTAACGCCTTCTTCTTTGATCTTTCTCATTTGACTCAAGGAATACACTTGATACCCTCCACTATCCGTCAAAATGGGTTTATCCCAAGCATTGAATTTATGTAAACCTCCTGCCTTTTCTAATATCTCTATTCCTGGTCTTAGATATAAATGATAAGTATTCCCTAAAATAATTTGAGCCTTTATCGTTTCCTCTAATTCTTTCATATGTACTGCCTTCACGGTAGCCAGTGTACCAACAGGCATAAAAATGGGCGTTTCTATGGGGCCGTGATCTGTAAGTATGACTCCTGCCCTCGCATCAGAATCTTTATCATTATGTTCAATTGTGAATTTCATACTGCAAAGATATATTTTAGTCGCAAGTCAAAACTAATTTTTTAGCTTTGATGTATGAAAAAGATAATCTATTTCCTAAGACACGGAGAAACTGAGTTTAATAAGAATCATATTGTGCAAGGTAGCGGCGTTGATTCTAATTTAAATGAAACAGGAATTGCACAAGGAAAAGCCTTTTTTGATCAATATCATCAGGTTGGATTTGAAGCAGTGCTAACTTCTACATTAAAAAGAACACATCAAACGGTACAATCATTTATTGATCAGGGAATACATTGGGAACAATTTTCAGCATTAGATGAAATGAGTTGGGGCATCCATGAAGGGAAAAAAGGAAATCCCGAAATGAGACAAAATTACTTGGATTTGATCAACGAATGGAATGCAGGTAATTATGATGCAAAAATTGAAGAAGGAGAAAGTGCTGCAAGTATGGAAAAAAGAGTTTCGCATTTTCTTAACCTTTTGAAAAGCCGCCAAGAGGAAAAAATTCTCGTTTGTTCTCATGGAAGGACGATGACCTGTATCAGTACATTATTAGAAGAAAGACCTTTAAAAGATATGGTTTTATTTAAACATTATAATACTGGACTCACTAAAACCGTTCTTGAGGAAGGAAAATTTATCGTTGAGCTAAAGAATGACATCAGCCATTTGCAACTAAAATCATAATAATTTGTCTTAGTAGAAGTGCTTTTAGGATAAAAATGATTCATATGGCCCAATTCGTAAATTTGATTGAATCATTTTCATTACTTTTGCAGCGCAAAACAAAACAATATTTTATAATCAATACAATAAAATGAAGTTATTACCATTAAAGTCAATTAGCACCTTAATTTTTACAATGATCTTAGCTACTGCATTTGCACAAGCTCCAGAAAATTGGTTCAATAAAGATTTTTCTAATGACGGCGTTAGAGGAGTAAGTACTGAAAAGACCTATCAAGAATTAGCAAAAGGGAAGAGTACAACAACTGTAGTCGTTGCTGTCATAGATTCTGGAGTAGATGTAGAACATGAAGATTTACAAGGAAGAATTTGGGTGAATGCAGGAGAAACACCAGGAAACGGAATTGATGATGACAAGAATGGGTATGTTGATGATATTCATGGATGGAATTTCTTAGGAGGCAAAGATGGACGTAATGTCAATGCTGAAACATTAGAGGTAACTCGTTTATATGCGCATTATTCTAAAATCTTTAAAGATGTTGATGCTTCAACTTTATCTAAAAAAGAGAAAAAGAAATACAAGATTTATAAAGAGTGTAAAGAAGTAGTAGAGAAAGAATTGAATGGTTCAAAAGCTCAATTAGCACAATTTGAAATGACAGAAATGTTATACAAAGGAGCTTTAGAGGAAGCTAGAAATATTGCAGGTGATGAAAAAATTACTAAAGAATTGATTGAAGGAATTGATCCAGTTGGTGATCAAAATAAAGCCATTGCGGTTCGTTTATTATCTGGAGCTTTAGAAGAAGGGTTAACTTTAGACGAAATCGAAGTTCAATTAGAAGAGCAGTTAAAAGGAGCGAAATCATATTATGAAGGTCAAGCTTCTCATATGTATAATCCAGAATGGAATCCTAGAGCTGATATTGTAAAAGATGATTACTCTAATTCATATGAAATAGGTTATGGAAACAGTGATGTTGAAGGACCAGATGCAGGTCATGGTACACATGTAGCTGGAATTATTGCTGCGACTCGTGATAATGATTTAGGAATGATGGGTGTAGCAAATGATGTAAAAATCATGTCTTTAAGGGCTGTTCCAGATGGTGATGAGCATGATAAAGATATTGCGAATGCTATTCGTTATGCAGTTGATAATGGTGCTTCTGTTATCAACATGAGTTTTGGTAAAGGATACAGTTGGGATAAAGCTGCTGTAGATGCTGCTGTTAAATATGCTCAAAAGAATGACGTATTAATGATACATGCTGCAGGAAATTCTTCTCAAGACAATGAAGTATCTAGTAATTTCCCAAATGATAAATTCGTTAAGAAGAAAATAAGAAAGAAAAAGAATACGGCTCAAAACTGGATCACCGTAGGCGCATTATCATGGAAAAAAGGAGAAGACATGACGGCTCGTTTTTCTAATTATGGTAAAACAAAAGTTGATTTATTTGCACCTGGTGTAGATATATATTCAACTGTTCCTCAAGAAACAGAATATGCTTCTTATAGTGGTACTTCAATGGCTAGTCCAGTTTGTGCTGGTGTTGCTACGATGTTGCGTTCATATTTCCCTTCTTTAACAGCAGTACAAGTAAAGAAAATTTTAATGTCTTCTGTAGTTCCTATTACTGAAAAAGTAAAAATTCCTGGTTCTGATGAAAAAGTAGACTTTAAAGATTTGTGTGTAACAGGCGGTGTTGTAAATGCTTATAATGCTTTCAAATTAGCAAGCAAAACGAAAGGAAAAAAGAAAGTTTCTAAATCAAAGCCAAAGGCATAATACTTACACTTTTTTCCTAGAATATCTAAAAGAGGTTCAACTTGTGTTGAACCTCTTTTTCATTTATCTAATGAATCAAATCATATAAATCTATCATATTATAATAATTCCCTACTTTTGCATTGGTTATTCTTGTTAATAGCTTACAATTGGGCATAATTATGTGACTCTACTATATATTTTTTGTCCAATATATATAAAACAAATTTTTAGTAAACCAATTTTTAAAAACGTAAACCATGCTTAAAGAATTTAAGGATTTTATCATGACGGGCAACGTAGTTGAATTTGCTGTTGCAGTTATTTTAGCAGGCGCAATCGGTACTGTTGTTAATGGATTTGTAAACGACATCGTAATGCCATTTGTTGGACATTTCGCTGGAGGAATGGACTTCTCTCAAATGAAAATCGTTCTTACTGAGGCTTCAGGAGTTGAAGGCGCTGCTGATTATGTTGCTGAGAATGCTATCCGTTGGGGTGCTTGGATCAACACAATTATTAGTTTAATTATCGTTGGATTTGTATTGTTCTTAATCGTTAAGGCATACAATAAAGCTCAACCACCTGCACCAGCTGAAGATCCAGGTCCTACTGATCTAGATTTATTAGGTGAGATCCGTGATTTATTGAAGAAATAATTAGGATTCAAATTCTAAAATTAAAGCCTATTTGGGAAATCCTGAATAGGCTTTTTTCTTTTAAATGAAATAGATTATATATAATAAGGTGGATTCAATCGAAAAAAATAAACTAATTGATAAAAAAATATAATATTTGGGCTCTAATTAAAAATCGTATACAATGGAAAATTCTGTTTTGGATAGTGCAAACTATCAAGCCCCTAAAGTAAGCCCTTGGCCAATTGCTGTAAAATTTGGACTTTTGGGTGCACTCGCTGCAATTGCAATAACCATGACTTCATATTTCACAGGAGGAATGGATCCTTCTGCCCAAATGGAAAATGGTTTTAATGCAGGTACTATTTTTAAATCAATGGGTATTGTGGTGATCGGTTATGTGATTTATACCATGATTTATTTTTTAGCGATAAAAAAATATAGAGAAGAATTGGGTGGATTTATTTCTTTTGGTAAAGGATTTAAGGTTGCTTTCTTTTCTGCTTTAATTAAAGCGATAATTGTTACATTGTTCTTGTTTATTTTTTACAAATTTATAGCAGCAGATTTTCTTCCTAATTTAATATCAACCATGGAAGAAATGATGTCTGAAGCAGGTCAAAGTGAAGAACAATTAGAAATGACAATGAAAGTATATAATGTAATGTACACTCCTTTTGCTATGGCAATTATGACGGGAATGACTACTGTAGTTGGTGGTGCCATTTTATCTGTTATTGCTGCTGCAATCGGACAAAAAGAACCTTCTCTTTAATCAGAGGATTCTAATCGAGAACATTTATGAAAAATAATAATGCCATAAAATACGGCATCATCTCCGGGGTGGTCATCATTTGTTACCACCTCGGAGTTTATTTTTGGTCTAAAGAATTTTTAATTTCTTCTCCTTTTTTCTTTAGTATTTATCTTGTCCATGTTCCTTTTATGCTTGCAACAGGTATAAAGGAAAGAATCCTCCATGATGGACTCATTGATTTTAAAGTGGCTTTAAAACATATTTTCCTCACTTTTATACTAGGAATGCTGTTCTATTATCTTATCTATTATTCACTATTTAATTATGATGCTGAATTAATTGATTTAATGAAACAAGCGACACATGATGGTTTAGATTGGCAAAAAGAAAAAGGGTTCATTGATGAAGATAAGTATGAAAAATTTATAGAAAGCATGAAAGATGCGGACTTTACTGTTGGTATTTGGCAAGTTATCACAGGTATACCTTTTAGAATAATCGGTGGATTTTTATTAAGTCTTGTTGTTGCTGCTTTTGTAAAACGATAATTTTCTTCGTTTCCTTTCACAAATCCAAGCAAGAGACCTTTCATTTTCTTACTTTTGATACATGGCTGATATTTTAGATATAAGTGTGGTGATCCCTTTGCTCAATGAAGAAGAGTCTCTTCCAGAATTAGAGGCTTGGATTCGTAGAG
This sequence comes from Saprospiraceae bacterium, assembly GCA_020627985.1. Lineage (GTDB taxonomy): Bacteria > Bacteroidota > Bacteroidia > Chitinophagales > Saprospiraceae > JAHDCE01. The sequence goes on along the minus strand of JAHDFV010000074.1, from coordinate 5,869 downwards.
TGATGGAAGCCAATTCTTTTAGCTATGAGATCATTTTTGTAGATGATGGAAGTAATGATTCCTCCTGGGAAATTATTAAAAAATTACAGCAAAATAGCCCCAATGTCCGAGGTATTAAGTTTAGAAGGAATTATGGAAAATCAGGTGCATTAAATACAGCTTTCCAAGCTTCTCAAGGCAAAGTTGTGATAACAATGGATGCCGATTTACAAGACAATCCAGATGAGATTCCTGAATTATATCGAATGATAGTTCAGGATAAATTTGATTTGGTTTCTGGATGGAAAAAGAAAAGATTTGATCCGTTAAGTAAAACGATTCCTACAAAAATATTTAACTGGGCAACTCGAAAAATGAGTGGCATTGATAATTTACATGATTTTAATTGTGGATTAAAAGCCTATAGAGGATCCGTTGTAAAATCCATTGAAGTCTATGGTGAAATGCATCGTTATATTCCAGTTATCGCCAAAGCGGCAGGATTTAATAAAATAGGTGAAAAAGTGGTTCAACACCAAGCCAGAAAATATGGTACAACCAAATTTGGAGGTTGGGATCGGTTTGTAAATGGATTATTAGATTTAATGTCTATTTATTTCATGAGTCGATTTGGAAAAAGACCAATGCACTTTTTTGGACTCCTTGGAATTATCATGTTCTTTATTGGTTTTAGTGTTTTACTTTACTTCGTTATTGATAAATTATTTTTGAATGGACATGGCGCTACAGAACGTCCATTATTCTTTTTAGGCATTCTTACGTTAATCATGGGTACACAACTTTTTCTAGCTGGTTTTCTAGGAGAATTAATTACTAGAAATGCACCAGATAGAAATGATTATTTAATTGATGAAGAAATTTGAAACGACTTAAAATATAATTAGCTCTTGCGATCTTCTAACATTTCTTGGAATACACCAATTATATTTTCGAAACCATTTCCTTTATTTCGTTCTTCAATATTTTTAGAAAAATCAACTGTCGGTTTTAATTCAAAATAACGATGTACACCTTTTACTACAGCTTCTTTGCTGGGTGTAACCACCAATATTCCCGTTTGCCCATCATCTACAAACTCAGGTAAACCACCTACACTCGTAATAATGACAGGTTTATTATATGCTGAAGCTATACTTAATATCCCACTTTGTGTCGCATTCCGATAAGGAAGAATGACGACTTCAGATAGGGTAAAAAATTGAGCCACTTTTTCATTCGGAATATATTGATTGACTATTTTTACTTTATCACTAATTTCTAATTTTTGAATCTGTTGCTCATAGCTTTCTGGTGAATCATAAAATTCACCAGCAATCAATAATTTATATTTAGGATTCTCATGGCTTAAAATTGAAAAAGCATCGATTAAAATATCTAATCCTTTATATTTTCGAACATAACCAAAAAATAAAAAGACGATATCATCTGCTTTGAAACCTAAAGCTTCTTTTGCAGTCCCTTTATCAAAATCATCCTCAAGCGTGTACCAACCATAATTGGGTAACTCAGAACGATAAACTTTTCTGCCTTTTGACATTGGTGCTATTTCTCGTTCTACTTTATTGGATAAGGCTAAAAATCCTTTTGCATGTTTTAATCCGATTTGAGTTAATAACTTATCCACTCCCCTACTCTCATGAGAAATTACATTTTCAGTAATAAAAATGATTTTCTTTTTTAAGTCTGCATTTAAAAATGAACTTACTCCTCGATAACATAAACCAAAATATGGTTGCCACCAATCGAAAACTACGAGATCAGGATTTAATTCATTAATTCTATTGGCTGCTTTTTTCCATGAAATTGGATTCATAGAATTAATCAAACGTTCGCTGGGTACTTCATTAAAATGTTCTCCACTTACATCTAACTGCGTTTTACCAGGAAAAAGCAAGGAAGGATACATGACGGAAAAATTAATAAAAGTAATTTTATATTCTTTCACCAACATTTCATATAAATGGGACATAAATAAGGAGTTCCCTCCTCTAAAGGGAAAAGTGGGACCTATAAGTATGATATGTGACTTCATTCGTTTAAATTTGTGCCCCAAGATCAAATCTTTTTATTTCCTATCCAACTGGGAAGAAAGATTATTAGATCTTTCCTTTTGTTTTAAGCTTTGAAGCGAATTAAAAATGACTGTATATATAACTGGCGCTGGAGGAATGGTAGGTTCACACCTAATTGATTATTATACTTCATTAGGTTTACAACCTCATGAAATTATAGGTACGTATTACAAACCAACCACCGACATTAATGAAGTGCGTTCCAAAGCAACTTTATCTGAATGTGATGTTCGTTATTTCAAGGGCGTTTTACAGATTATTTTAGAACACAAGCCTCAAACCATTTATCATTTAGCGGCACAAAGCTACCCTACTGTTTCTTGGGAAAGACCTCAAGAAACGATGGAGATTAATGTTACGGGTACTGTGAATGTATTTGAAGCGATAAAAGTTGTTCGCAAAACAGATCTCAGTTATGATCCTGTTGTAGTCGTTGCTTGTTCTAGTGCAGAATATGGAGCATCCCTTACACCTGAAAATACCCCCGTTCATGAGAAAACAGAACTCTTGCCATTACATCCTTATGGCGTAAGTAAAGTCTCTCAAGATTTACTTTCTTATCAATATTATTTTAATGATAAAATCAGGACGATCCGAGCAAGAATTTTTAATACTACGGGTCCTAGAAAAGTAAATGACGTTATGTCTGACTTTACAAGTAGGGCTGTCGAAATTGAAAATGGAAAGTTAGATCAACTAAGAGTTGGAAATATTGAAACCAAACGTTCTATAACAGATGTTCGAGATTTAATTATTGCTTTACACCTTCTTTCAGAAAAAGGACAATGGGGACAAGAGTACAATATTTCAGGTCAAAAGGTCTATAAAATTGCAGATTTGATTCCCATTATAAAAAAAGAAATAGGAAAAGATTTTGGTTTATTTGTTGATCCAAAATTACTTCGTCCATCTGATGAACCCATTATTTATGGTGATTCTACCAAGTTAATTCAAGATACAGGCTGGACACAAAAATATACTATAGATCAGACTATTATTGATATGATTCAGTATGTAAGGAATAAGAAAAATTCTACGATCTGATAATTTTTAGTACAAGCGTACAAAAACAGTATAAAAGGTATTTCTAATTTTGTATCTTTGCACTCGCAAAATACATATATCATGAAACACATATACTCAACATTATTCCTTTTTTCTTTCATTTTGAGCTTACAAGCACAAATTGTTTTCGATCAAGATGATTTAGGAGTCCCAGGAACAACATATCCATTTATTACTGATACCTTACCAACAGGATTAACACCTGGTCCTGCAGGAATGAATGAAACTTGGAACTTTACAGCCCTAAATGTTCACGAATTCAACGATATTACTTATGAAGATCCAGCAAATACTACAGATGGTTCTTTTTTCCCTAATTCTGAGCTAGCGGTAGATTTATTAGGAAATGGAGCTTTTTTCTACTTAGATGTAGATCCTGCATATGCTGATATTCTAGGTTTCTCTGGAGATGTTTTTGGTGTAGGGTTTCCCATTACCTTACCTTATACTGATCCTCAGCGCCAATTTAATTTTCCAGTAACTTACAATACAACTTCTACGGATGATTATAGTTTTACAGCTACTTTAGACGCGGCTTTACTAGGCGTAACACAAGCTGATTCGATTCGTTTAACTCGAACAGGAACCGTAACGACTGAAGTAGATGGATACGGAACGATCAATACTCCGTTTGGATCTTACGCTACAATGAGAACGCATGTGGTAGATACATATGAAGATGTTATTGAAGGATTCACGTTTGGAACTTGGTTTCCTTTCCAAACGATAAATACAACAGAAGAAAGATATGAATGGTTAGCAGAAGAAACTAATGGTCCTGTATTAACGATGGATGTTGATCCAAATACAGGTGACGCTACTTCTATTAATTATGCTAATTTAAATACGACTGTCGTCGCTCCTGATGCCTTGTTCAGTTACACTGACAATACCAATGGAAACTTTGATTTCGTAGATGAATCGACCAATGATCCATCTAGTTTTGCTTGGGATTTTGGTGATGGCAATACTTCGAGTATGCAAAATCCTAATCACGTTTATGCGCAATCAGGTACTTATGAAGTTTGCTTATTTGTAAATAATGTAGGGGGTACAGATTCATATTGTGAAATGATTACAGTAGCTGTTGCTCCAACTTCTTCATTTGCCACTGCTGATGGATCAAATGAAGGAGAAGTTTTATTTACTGATTTATCTACAAACGACCCTACTTCATGGGCTTGGGATTTTGGTGATGGAAACACGTCAACTTTACAGAATCCTACAAATACTTATGCGCAAGCAGATACATATAATGTTTGTCTTGTAGTTACTAATGCTGCAGGTATGGATACATATTGTGAAATGATTACTGTTGTGTTTGCTCCAATAGCTGCATTCGATTCTGCTGATGGAACAAGTGATGGCGAAGTTGTTTTTACTGATTTATCTACTAATAGTCCTACAGCATGGTCTTGGGATTTTGGTGATAACAATACTTCTAATTTGCAGAATCCTACGAATACTTATACCGCATCTGGAACTTATAATGTTTGCTTAGTTGCCAGTAATGCTGGTGGATCATCTGTTGAAACTTGTATGGATATTGTTGTTACAACTACTGGAATATTTGATCAACAAAATGATGTGTCTTTAGATATTTATCCTAACCCAGCTTCTGAATTTATTCAAATTGATATTGAAGAAAATACGGGAGAATTTCAATTAGATATATATGATGCTTTAGGAAAAAAAGTACATTCATTGGATGATTTAAAAATTGGTGGTAATACAATCATGCTTAATGAATTGAGCGTTGGTTATTATTATTTCCAAATCATGAATAAGGAAAACAAGGAAACGACTGTTCGAAAAATAATGATTCAATAATTTATATGGATGTTATTTTTAAAAGCCCTTCCTTATTTAGGAAGGGCTTTTTTTATTTACTTTGTGTTCGCGAATTATGATTGAGAAAATAAAATACATTTACCGGGCTTACCGATATCGATATAAAATAGATCGGAATGAAATACAATTTATTCTCCAGCATTTAAAAAAAGGAGAGACTGCTGTTGACATTGGATGTAATAAAGGAGGCTATTTGTATTGGATGCTAAAAATGGTTGGTCAAGAAGGGCGTATTTTTGCTTTTGAACCACAAAAAAAATTATATACATACTTACAAGAAATCAAACGTATTTTCTCTTACCAAAATGTAACTGTAGAGCATAAAGGTATTTCTTCTAATAATGGTATTGTTTCATTTAATATTCCTATTACTAAAAAGGGTACTTCTCCAGGTGCTAGAATTGGAGATTTAAATCCAGACATTACTTTTAAAAAGTTATCTATTGATGTTGTAACTTTAGATGATTATTTTTTGTCTCAAAAAATTTATCCAAACCTTATTAAAATAGATGTAGAAGGGCATGAGAAAAATGTATTGTTAGGTGGTTTGCAATTATTAAAAAAATACAAACCTATACTTTTAATAGAATGTGAAAATAGGCATCTCAACGAAGGTGATATTTCCGATGTTTTCCAAATTCTTATTGATTTAAATTATAAGGGTTATTTTTTTTGGAATGGTGAATTAAAAGATATTTCTACTTTTAATGTTGAAGAACACCAATCTGTTCATGAGGGGGAGTTTTGGAAAGAGAAAGGGTATGTAAATAATTTTATTTTTAGGTAATTCGTCCCCTAAATCCCTTAAATGGGACTTTTGTTTTTTATTGAAGTGATTTAAGAACATAATGTTAATTTCTTTGCAAGTCATTGAAAAACAA
>JAHDFV010000073.1 GCA_020627985.1 Saprospiraceae bacterium | reverse complement strand
TCTCTTTTGGTTAAATGGAGACTCATGGATGCTCTATTCATTCCTTTTCCTTCACTGTAAGTAAATGGTATAAAGTCTATGAAATCTTCTCCAAAGATATCCATCGAATAACTTAAATAAGCATCTTGTTCGAAATCTTGAATATCAACAATTCTTCGCATTATTCTAACTGGGTTCAGAGCCGATTCAATAAATCCTTGACGTTCTGATATTGGTTTATCTTGTGGGTCTGAACCTCTAATTACGACGAAAACAACACCACTTGTATTTTCTTTGATCCAATCTTGAAACACATGGATAAATCGATGACCAGAATTTAAACCCATATTGTCCATAAATCCTGCATCTGCTAATTCTATTCTGGGTTCGGTAGGCAAAGAAACATTGGGTAAAATATAAGGGAAAGATGCATTGGCTCTTATCGCTGTTGTAAATCTCAATTGATCTGCATCTTGATCTTTCATTAATTTTCTAAAATCTATGCCATCAATACCTATTTCACGATTAGAAGCATCATTGGGTGGAGTACACATGTATGAAACACCTTGCGGCGAAATAATCAATCTACGTCCATCATTTACTATAGATGGTGCTAAGAACATTAAAGGAATTTCAGCATTGTATTCAGGTTCTTTATAATCAATAATCTTTTTATTGATGAGATTATCAAGATTATTATTCATTTGCCATTCAAAAATATAACCTCTATCCTTAGGGTATCGTTGTCCGTTTTCTTCAAATCTACCCCAGGGCATAAAAATGTCATTGGACACCATGGTAAAGACAACAGGATTTAATAAATCTTTTCCTGTATTGTCAAGATATTTCTGATCGGCTAAGTCTATTTTTTCTCCTCGAACTTTTCTTAAATACAATTCTCTATAATAAGCAATTGCAATCATACCCCCTGAAGCTCCTGTAACCAAAGCCGTTTGATCAAAAAACTTTCCATTGGTATTTTTATCGAGTTGTTGAAGCATTTGCATGGTCCAAAAAGAAGCTCTTAAACCGCCTCCACTTGTTCCTACAATGATCATTTTCGGTTTTTCTTTGAGTTTACTTTTCGGTTGTTTATTTTTCCATTTTTCTAAGATCTTTAGTGTTTCTGCTTTATCATAAGCAATGTTCTCTTTATTATGCAGCGAATCCATTACTTCATAAGTATATTCGGTTTGTTTGCCATCGTAGATTAATCCAAATGCTTTGTTTTTAGGATCAATATATTCGTACTTGGTCAGTGTATTGATAAATAAGATTAAAAAGAGTGCAAAAATATTGACCCATTTGTGAAGCCAATAACTAAGTACTCCCGCAATTGAAGTAATTATTGATAGAAAGATGAAATAACTTGCTCCTGCTGGTATTAAGAAATATTCATTTTCTATCATATAGCCCGTTATGATTAAAATCATAATACTGGTAGATTGAAGGACTATAGAATTTGCATGATTTTGTTTGAATACTTTATATAAATATTTCTCTTCATAATGAGCCACATTTCTTACGGGTCTCCATTTGAATGATTCCGTTAAATAAGACCTCACTCTTGAATGTTCTGATTGTTTGACCTTTTTCATGGTCATCGTTCTGTTTCCTGGAAGTATGGGTTTTTCTAAATTAGGAGGTTTGCGATCATCTGGTTTTACAAAGCTAAAAATGTCTTTATTGGTAAACTGAAAATAAATAATTGTAAATATTAATGTAGTTAAAAAACCAAATACAAAACCGATGACATTGTTCGCAATAGTCCATCCATCCCAACATTCATAATACCATTGGAAATCTATTAAAGTCCAGAAGAAAATGATTAAAAATAGGATGGGAATTATAGAATTGTTCATGAAAAATTTCGTGAACGGCCGTTGTAGAGATGCTAGAAATGGAAATTGAGGTGAATGTAAAATATAAGTGGTAATATTCCAAGTAACCAGGAATCCACCAAAGGCACCACCAACTAATGCGAAGCTATAAAATCCTACTTCATTTAAATACTCTGGGGATAGTATCAGGTACATGAAGCCCATATTCATCCCCATAGCTCCTGTAGCTAACAAGAGTGTTACGATCCAAAGAAAGAGTAAAAATAGATTACTTCTTAAATGGAGTACGACCAATTGAATAGGGAAAGTATAATACCAATCTACTATTCGTTCCTTCATTTTAATTTTTCAGATATTGCTTGACAGATCATCTAGAGAAAATTATTTATTCTTCCTCGTCTGTTTGTAATTTAATGACTCGGATGGTTTCTATTTTGGTTTCGCTTACCATTTCTAAGAAAAAGCGGTAACCATCTAAATCGATATATTGTCCTTCTTGTGGTATTGTACCTGTTGTCATAACGATAAAGCCAGAAAGAGTGTGGTATTCTCCTTCCGGAAAATTTAATAGTTCGTATTTTTCATTGAGATAATCAATTTCTAGTCTTCCTGCGAAGCGATATTCATAATCAGAAATTTGTTCTTCTAATTCATCACCAACATCATGTTCATCTTCTATCTCTCCAAAAATTTCTTCTAGGATATCTTCTAAAGTAATGATCCCTGATGTTCCTCCAAATTCATCGACTACACAAGCAATACTTCCTCTTTCTTTAATGAACATATTCATGAGGTTATGAATGCGCATTGTTTCAGGTACAATCATGACTTTCCGCATGACCGACTTGATGTTTTTAGGTTTAGACAACATATATTGGTGATGCACATAGCCAATAATATCATCTATCGATTCTGTGTAAACAATAATTTTAGAAAGGTTGGTTTCAATAAAAACTTCTAATAAATCTTCTACGCTATCATTAATTTCAACGGCTTTAACCTCTGTTCTTGGAATCATACAATCCCTAACTTTGGTTTGCTTCATGTCTAGTACATTACTAAACATTTCTGTATCTATAATTTCATCGGTATCTGTTCCTGAACTTGTGGATTCTACAAATTTCGCTAGATCTAATCTGGTGAAAACATCTTCAGCTTCTTCCATAGGTGTTTTAATGAAGAATTGTAAAATTCGTTCTGATAAACCTACCATTAGCCACGAAAGTGGTTTTAAAATAAATTTGAAAAAAGCAATTGGAAAAGCAAGAAAGAATAAAACTTTATCAGAAAAAAGTCTAAAGAATATTTTTGGCAAAAACTCTCCAAAGATTAAAACAATAATCGTTGTAACGAAAAGAAGGGGTAATGTTTTTATTAATAAATCAGGACACCAACTTGGCGCAATGTTTTTGAAGAAGGGTTCTAAAATTGGATTTAATGCCAAACCCATTAAAGTTGAAAAAATGACTAGGGAAATATTATTCCCTACAAGCATTGAGCTCAAAAAATCATTGGGGTTATCAAAAAAATCTGCAATTAAATTTCCTCTTCTTGTTCCTTTACTTTTTCTGATTTCCACATTAAGTTTACCTGCGGAAACGAAAGCAATTTCCATCCCCGAAAAAATTGCGGACAAAATAAGCGTTACGATAATTCCAATAATAATCCAGGTCATTACTTAATATTTAGTTGCAAATTACAACTTTTACTAATACGGATCTACATCTACAATAATCCGTACTCCGCTAAATCCTTTAGTTTTTTGTAATTCCGTTTGCGTTTTAAAAATTTTGGCTTTTGCTTCTTGCAAGATTTGAGCATTCTTATCCAATTTCATCATAATATCTTGTAAATAAAACGAACGGACTCTAGAGATTCCAGGTTCTGCTGGACCAATGACTTGTTCTTTGAATTTTAATGATAATTCATTGGCAAAATACTCTGCTGCTTGTTGAACAGTTCCTCTCTTTTTATGCTTAAGCGTAATTTTAATCATTCTTTTGAAAGGAGCATATTTAAAATCTCTCCTTTCTGTCATTTCTCTTTTGAGATATGCTCTAAAGTTATTTTCAATGACATCTTGAATGATGGGATGTTTAGGGCTATATGTTTGAATAACGACTTTGCCCTGCTTGTGTTTTCTACCAGCTCTTCCACTTACTTGTAATATTAACTGATAGGCTCTTTCACTGGCTCTAAAATCTGGAAAACCGATTAAATGATCTGCGCTTAAAATTCCGACTAATCCTACATTATCAAAATCTAATCCTTTGGTTACCATTTGTGTTCCTACGAGGACATCTATTCTTCTTTCTTCAAAATCATTGATTAAATTTTCTAGGGTATTTTTACCTTTTACGGTATCCCAGTCCATTCTTGCAATTTTTATTTTTGGGAAAAAGATTTTTAATTCATCTGCAATTTTTTCTGTTCCAAATCCTTTTTGATTCAAATGAACTTCCCCACATGCAGGGCATTTTTTTGGTAATTCTGTTCGATATCCACAATAATGACATCTGACATGTTCTGAAAATCTATGGTAAGTTAAACTAACATCACAGTGAATGCATTCCGACTTCCATCCACAGGTTTGGCATAATACGGTTGGAGAATATCCTCTTCTATTTTGAAATAAAATGGCTTGCTCTCCTCTTTCTAATGCTCCTTTTAATTCATCTATTAAAGTCTTGGTAAAGAGAGAATGCATTTCTCTTTTTTGAGCAGCATCAGACATATCTGCAATAATTACTTTTGGCATTTCTAGACCGCCAAACCGTTCTTTCATTTCTACTAAACCATATTTATCTGCTAGTACATTTCTATAGGTTTCTAAGGAGGGAGTTGCTGTTCCTAAAATTACTTTGGCTTTGTATAAATGAGACATGAATACAGCAGTATCTCTTGCATTATATCTTGGTGCAGGTTCATATTGTTTAAATGAAGGATCATGTTCTTCGTCTACAATGATTAAACCTAAATTTTTGAAAGGAAGAAATAAACTGGATCGTGCTCCTAGAATAATGGGTTTATTTTCGTTAGCAGATTTCCATAATTCAACGCGTTCATTATTATTCATTCGACTATGATACACGACAATGTCTTCTCCAAATATTTTTTGTAATCGACTTACTATTTGAGTTGTTAAAGCAATTTCTGGTAAGAGGTAAAGTATTTGCTCTCCCCTCGCCATTGCTTCTTTAATTAATTCAATATAGATTCTGGTTTTACCGCTACCTGTTACTCCATGTAAAAGAATGACTTCTTTTTCTTGTAATTGATTTTTTAAATCTACTAGGCTTTTTATTTGTTGGTCGGATAATGAATGAGCATCAGAAATATCATCTGAATATCCATCTAATCTGGAAACTTCTCTTTTATAGATTTCAAAAATATTTTTATCTGCTAATGCTTTTACAATTGATGCTTTTACATTGGCTGTATTATATATTTCTTGTCGTCTTACAATATCTTGTTTTTTACTTAATTGAATAAATGCCAATAATGCCTCCTGTTGTTTCATGGATCTAGAACATAAAGCAAAAGCTTCTTCTATTCTTTTGGGATCAGAAGCGTAGGGTTCACAAAAGCGAACACAAGAAATTGTTTTGGCTTTATATTTTTCAATTAGTTCTTCATATAAATAAATAATTTTTTTATCCAACATGCTTTTTATAACTGGATAAATTGTTTTTTTATTTAATATTTTTTTGACGTCCTCAATTTTTAATTCGTGTTGGAGCGTTAATGCTTCTGCGATTAAATATTCATCATCTGTTAAATATTCTGCATCTAAATTTTCATTATACGTTGGTCCTAATAAAATTTTAGTTTCACTGGCTAATTTTAATCCTGAAGGGAGTGAAGCATTCATTACTTCTCCGAGTGTACAACAATAATAGCTTGAAATCCATTGCCATAATTTTAATTGTTGGTTTGTAATTATTGGAGAATCATCAATTATAGATATGATGGGTTTTGTTTTATACTCAGGTGCTTCAGAAATTATTTCTTTTACAACACCTGCATATAATTTATTTTTACCAAATGAAACTTCTACTCTAATTCCAATTTTTATTTGATGTAAAATACTGGAAGGAATGGAATATGTATAAGGCTTATTCACTGCAATAGGTAAAATCACTACTGCATATTTATTAGAATTTTCTTCAGGACTAAATAATTCAGTGTTCAATTATTTCTATTTATTAGGATTACTAAATTTAAGAATAAAGAATCCAATATTTGCCCAAAACAGCAAACCGAAAAGAAGAGAAATCAAAAAGGAAATTGAAATACCGTTTCCAGATAATATTTCTTTACTACCTACTAACCCATTTAATAATGGAATAAAAGCTATTAAAAATGAAGCCTTTAAATCCGTAAAAGAAATTAAAGTTCCAACTAGAATTCCCGTAGTAATGAAAAGTGTAATGATGAAAAAATAAATTCCAAATCTCCCTAATTTTCTTTCTGTTTTACGATCTAAAAATGCAATTAAACAAGACCATAAAATATTAGATAAAAATAAAACACTTGAAATTTTAATTATGTTTCCTAGGGATAAATAATTTTTAATTATCCCTTTTAAAAATGCTGGTTGTCCAAATGGAAGCCCAAAATGAAGCCACTAAAATTAGAACTGTTATTATAGACAAAAATGATACGCCTAATAATCTATCCCAAAGTGGTGTATTCCCTAAAGTATCTTTTTTTACAACATTATATAATGTTGAACTACAAGGAAAAATTAATCCTAAAAAAGCAAAAATAAATAATAAAACAGGAATAAAATTTTTGAAATTATTATCAATTTTCGCAATTATATTCGATATATTCTTATCCTCTACTGTTATTGGATTTATATAATTTTTAGAAACGTTTAAACTATCTAGTCTTTGAGCAATTATTTGATTTTCAAATTCTGTTATTGAAGAAACAAAATCTTCTATTACATGATTATACCCTTTATGAAATAATTTTAGTGTTGTATTTTTATCGTTAAAAATTTGATTATTAAAATTTGATGGTATAATTACACCTACATTTATTTCATTTTCTTTTAGTTTTTTTTCTATATTGTCTTTAGTGATTCCTTCAATTATTTTAATATCTTTTCTTTTAGAAATTTGATTTATTAATTCATTATCTCCTGCAAGGTTTACAATCCCCGCTTTTATAGTCGTTCCTACAGAATTCATTGTTTGAGAAATATTTTTCCCAAGGGCATTCATAAGAAAGAAACCAAATAAAAAAGGAAGGATAAAATTAATTACCCAAATTCTTTTTCTTTTTAATAATGAAATGATTGTTCTCATAAATCAAAATTAGTTAAATTTTTGTTCTTATCCTTTTCAATTATCTTGGAACTAATTGAATCCCTTGACTTGAAGAAGAAATTGGTAATTTGACTTTAGGTTTATTATAAAATAAATCTATACTGGTAAATAAAATATCATCTATACAAAATGACCCCGTTTCATGTCCGAATTGAATATTTAAAGAAGCGGTTGAATTAGTTGCTTTATAAATATGAGTATATTCTAACCATTCATTCGTCAATGTAATTGATTGTCCAGAATAATATGTATAATTTGTTGGATGAATAAAAGCAATGGACATTTCTTTATTATTTGCATCTGCTTTAGCCCAAAATTTTAATACATATTTTTCGCCAGGAATTGTCTTTAACTGATTGGGAGATATTTGTACATCCCAATTATTGGAGCTTAAAGCTGTAACTTCGGTACACATTGCTTTTAATCCTGTGTGCGGATTATTTATATCAATATTCCAATTAGCTGAAGCCCCATTAAATGTATTTTCTGACCAATTCTTAAAATCATTTTCAAAAGAAGAATTTAAAATTTGATTGATGCTAATTTCTACTGGATAAACTAAACAAGCCGTACCACAATCATTCGAAATATAAACTTCAACATTACCTCCCAAAGCTCCCCAATTTACAGTAATCTGATTGGTGTTTAAACCAGAAGTTAAAGAAGCACCTAGAGGAAGAGACCAAGCATAAGTTGTATTTGGTATTTGAGGAACTGAATATACTACATCTTGTGTATTCGGTTCAAGTCTATTCATTCCTACAATTCCTACATCTGTGATTTTTTGAAAAACTCTTACATAATCAATTTCCATAACCACTGGAAAGTTTGTTGTTGCATCTGGGTTTCCAGGCCAATTTCCTCCGACAGCAAGATTTAAAATAAAATGAAAATCCTTATTGAACGGAAAAGTGTAGGCTCCAACATCTGTAGCATTAAATGTATGAAAATGAATACCATCAACATACCATCTAATTTGGTTCGGTTCCCATTCTATTGAAAAGTGATGAAAATTTCCATCTACAAAAGAATTAGGATTAATATTATGAGAATTACCTGATGAAGATTTATCAAAATAATCATTTCCATAATGGCAGGTACCATATATTGTAGAGGTTTGATGCCCTAGAAATTCCATAATATCAATTTCTCCACTATTAGGCCAAGTTCCATAAGCACTTTCTGTAGGCATCATCCAAAAGGCTGGCCATATTCCTTGACCTTCTGGTAATTTTATACTTGCTTCCATTTTCCCATATGTCCAATCTCCTTTTCCAATCGATCTTATTCTCGCAGATGAATAGTTTGATCCATTAATAGATTCTTCTCTAGCAATTATTTTCATGGTGCTATTTGAAACTTCAATATTATTTGCACCACCTGTATAATACTGTAATTCATTGTTCCCCCATCCATGTCCTCCTATTTGAGAAGACCATTTCGAATCGTCAAGAGTTGTTCCATCAAATTCATCTGACCAAACCAGATTATAACATTGGCTATATGATATTGTAACCAGATATTGGATACAACAAACTAAAATTATAATTTTTAATTTCATTAAATTGCCTTTACTCTAAATATACACATCTTTTAGTTGATGTGTTTTAAAAAGAATTAATTTTAGGTTTCAATCAAATGTAATAGTTGTTATGAAATATATCCTATTAATTTTTTCAATTATTTTTTCTTTTGCTTCAGATAAACCAGCTTATCGAGTATTTGATCTTAAAGGAAAAGAAGTTTCTTATGAGGCTATACTAAAAAAAGCTAAAAAAGCTGATGTCATTCTATTCGGAGAGTTGCATGATAATCCTATTGCTCATTGGTTAGAACTAGAGTTGACGCGAGATCTTTTTGAGCAAAGTAAAGGCAATATCATCTTAGGGGCTGAAATGTTTGAAACGGATAATCAACTATTGTTGAATGAATATATGAGTGGAGCCATTGAACAAAAGAATTTTGAAAAAGAAGCTCGAATCTGGCCCAACTATAAAACAGATTATAAACCTTTGGTTAAGTTTGCTAAAGAAAATAATACGGGTTTTGTTGCTACAAATATTCCTAGGAGATATGCTTCTATGGTTTTCAATCAAGGACTTTCTTCTTTAAATTCTTTAAGTGAACGTGCTAAAGCATTTTTACCTCCTTTGCCTATCGAAGTGGATTTAAATTTACCAGGTTATAAAGCACTTTTGGAAATGGCAGGTGGAGTAAATTTTCCTCATGCTCAAGCTGTGAAAGATGCATCTATGGGATATTATATATCTCAAAATTTATTAAAGAAGGGGCATTTTATTCATTTTAATGGTTCTTATCATTCTGATAATTTTGAAGGCATATCTTGGTATATTTTAAAAGAAAAACCGAAGACTAAAATTATGACGATTTCCGTTGTAACTCAAAATAATATTTCTTCTATTGATGAAGAGAACAAAGGGAAAGCTGATTTTGTTATTTGTGTACCTGAAAGAATGACACGTACTTATTAATATTTTAAATATTTCTCATGAAAAACATTTCAATACTATTTACTATTTTGATCATTATGTTTTCTCTTTTTTCTTGTTCTACGCCAGAACAAAAAGAAGAAAATAAATTATTAGACCAAATCCATTTATTGCATGATATAGAAACGATGCCTAAAATAAATTCTCTTCGAAATTTAATTGATGATTTAGATGCAAAAAAAACAGAAGATAATTTTAAAGAAATTGCCGATTTAAAAAAAGGCTTAAATGATGCTGATGAATTAATGCACCAATGGATGACCACTTTTAATTGGCAATCGGATCAAACTCCAATAGAAAATAGAATTACTTATTATAAAGGTGAGGTTGAAGAATTAGAAGTATTGAAAAAGGCAATGAATAGTTCTATGAAAAATGCAGAAGATTTTTTAAAGAAGTAATTAAGAAGGAAATCAATTATTTGATTTCCTTTTTTATTTATTGTCGAATTGTAACTGTTGGTGATGTCACTACATTGCTCCAATTATCTGCTTCATCTTTTATTCGAATAGAAAAAGTTGTTTCTTCTGAATTATTATTTTCATTTAATAAAATGGTATTATTTAATTTAATATCTAATTCTCCTTGAATGGCAATATTTGATCCAGCTGGAGCTCTAGGAGATAAATGATAATTAAATTTTAAAACATCGGGATTTCTATTGTCAATTAATTCAATTGATGTCGCATCTGGATTTAATGAGCCTAAATCTCCATCTCCATCTTGATACGAAATTTTTAAAATAATTGAGTCTATATATTCAATAACATCTGTATTAGAAATACTATCTAACTCAATAGAAGGAATATCACTTATTGGCTCATAATTAATGGTATCAATATTTTCTATATGGTTTGTTTCACAAGAACACATTAATAAGGAAAACAAAATAAATAAATTCCAAGATAAATAAAACGATATTTTTTTAATTGGCTTCATTTATAAAATATCAAATGAGAAATAAGATTGAATATAAAAAGGTGAATTTTCTTCAGGTATTTCAGTAGGAGTAGGATGATCATTATCCTGAACATAAGTTCGAATAAATAATCTATCCCCTGAATTAAATCCATAATCTGAAGGATTAAAAACTAAGTGTTGGTAATGAGGAAAATCATTTCCAGCAGGTTCGCTATAAATTGAATTCATAAATAATGGATTTAATAATTCAATTTCTAAATCAAAAGTAATGGCATTAGAAAAATCATAAGCATCTGTAGAAATTTTTATTTTATTATAATTTAATTCATTCCCTAAAACAAAATCTCCATTAATATTTCGATCAATAAATAAAAACCATAAATCTAAATCAGTATTTCCACTAACGACAAATGGATCTATATTTTGTCCTTGCCGAATCGTGTCAACTCTTAGAGTATCATTGCCTAAATACTCATATGCAACTACACCATAACAAGTTGGTTGTAAACTGGTTTGTTGTGGATCATTACCAAACATATCTTTTGCTCCATTTAAAATCCAATTATTAATTAATTGAATTTGATCATCAGGCAAAGGAATTCCACTAGAAGGCATCGATTCAAAATTAGGTGGATTATCAATTGTTAATCGATGATATAACATTGATATGTTGGGTTCTCCAGGTTGTACTCTAAATGCTAATGGATCTGTTTCGTAATTTTTAATAATCGGATGATAAACTAAAGTATTATATGAACTTAATACTGTTCTAAAATCTGGTTCAAATGTGCCATCATGACAAGCTGGTTGATTACAACGTTTCGAAAATATATGTGTATGTAATCCTAAAAATGATGAAGAATCTATAGGTATATTTACTTCCGTCCCTGTATTATAATTAATGGTATCAAAAAGATTAAATGGAGCATTTTGTTCTGGTTCTAAAACAGTAGTAGAAACTTGTTCTTTACAAGAGAATAAAAATATAATAAATGTAATTCCTATGAAAATCCATTTTCTCATTTCTTCTTAGCTTTTAATTCTACCAATGCTTTTACTAAAAGATTAATATCTGATTTATTATTGTAAAAGTGTAAAGCGATTCTTATTCCCGTTCCTCTAAAAGAAGTAAATATATTTTTTGTTTCTAATTTTTTCTGTGTTGCAAAATCTCCTTCAACAATAATTATTTGTGATCTATGCTCCTTTTTATAATCGGAAACGATTCGAATTTTATTTTTCTTTAATTCCTGGTATAAATAATCTTTTAATGTATTAACTCTTTTTTCAATTTTATGGATACCTATTTTATTAATAAAATCTATTGAAGAAGCCAATCTAAAAAATGCTTCATGTCTTTCGTGTCCTAGTTCAAATCTTCTTGCGCTAGGAAAAACATCATTTCCTAAAATTGATGCACGGTATTGCCAACCATATCCTGATGGATATTGATTTAATAAATCTTTTTTAATACACATGATACAATTCCCAAAACCAGAAATCATCCATTTATAACAGCTAGCCATGAGAATATCAATGTTCTGTTTTTTGACATCAATTTTACACGTACCTAAAGATTGAGTTGCATCTAAAATTAGAATTTGCTTTTTAGGTTTTGCTTGTTGTAACTCTTCTAAATTAATTTTAAATCCCGTATGCCATTGAACATGGCTTACCGCTAATATTCCTGTTTTTTCTTTCGCTATTTGTTTGTAAGAAAATTGACCATTTTTCTTGGTTTTTATTTTTTTGGTTTTAAAACCATGTGCTTCCCAAGGTGTAATTAAAGAAGGATAATCTCCCTCTGGATAAGAAATAGTATGCCCTGAAGATTTTAGCATGATCGCCAACCAATTTATACCTATAGTCATGTTTGGAACAATGGCAATTTCATAATCATCTGCATTGATAAATTTCGCTACTTTTGAACGAATATTTTCCATTTCTACTGCCCATTCTTCAGCAACAGCCGCACCTCTTTTTGCGTGCTCAATGTACATGTCATTTACAACTTTTAATGTTGGGTTTGGTATTAATCCAGTTGCAGCTGTATTAACATAAACATCTTTGTCAAAAGCTTTAAATTGCTTTCTTATTTTTTTCCAATCTTCCATTTTATATAAAAGCTTCTGTCCACACTCTTCCTTGTAATAAATAATCTGGTATCTCTTCTTTGAATCCCAAAATATCTGCAATTGTTGGAACAACATCTATTGCATCAGCTGCTGGATTTCCTTGAGATCCTAATACTTGACCTTGCGTACAAACTCCTGATGGACCTGCAATTATTGCGAATGATCTTCTTGAATTTGTATCCATTGGATCAATTGAATGATCGTATGCTCTTAATCCATTTGCATCTACAATATTATTTGGAATTGCATTTCTACCATGTTCTGGCATACAAATCATAATGGTATCATCTGCTAGTTCAGGATGACTTTGAATTTTATTCCATAACCAGCCTACCCCATAATCTGCTCTGTGCATTAGTCTCAAATAATTACTAAAATTATCATGACATACATCTGAGTTGAATGTATTTATAACAGTAATCTCAGGAGTAAATTCATCTAAAACTCCCCAAGCAGCGGAAATTGTAGTTAAGTCTCCTGTCAATAAATTATAATTATTCCCTGGAGAAGCTACTTCTAAAGTTCCATTAGCAGCAGATTCCATTGTATTTTGGATAAAAGATTTTATTCTTTCTCTATCGTCTACAGTATTTTTAATACCAGGAAGTTGATCCGCATTTTTATCAAAATTATTATCTAATAATTGTTTAATCGAATTTATCTGAGCTAACTCATCTTGATGATAAGTCGTTAATGAACTCAATTGATCATATCCTTCATTTCCAAAAATTGTTTGTGGATGTAAATAATTGGCTCCATAAGCAGAACCATATAATGGATGTCTGCTATAATTTAAGGTATAATATGGATTCAAATTTTCAGAAATCCACCAAGCATTCATGGCACTATAATTAGGGTCTGAATGTTTTCTATAGTATTCGAAAATGGTTGGAAATTCTGGATTTTCAATTAAATTTAAACCAGTTTCTGTATAGTTTCCAGTCATAGCAACTGTATGACCATTATAATGTGCAGCAGGTCCTTGACTATAAGATAGTTCTTGATATAAGGTTCCAAAATTGGTTAGGGGCTGAGATAAAATTGGTGACCAAGGGTCGTAAATATTGGTAAAATTATTCGGTGCTGCTCCTGACAACATATTATTTAAAATATTTCCTTCAGTGGGTGCTCCTTGATTGGCTAAAAATTGTTTGCCTACAGATTCTTGATGTCGAATTCCTCCTGCGAATAAAACGAAAACAACATGATTCGCTTTTCTAGTTCCAGTATTCGCAAATAATCTACCCGTTGGTAAAATATATGGAGCTGTAATATATGCTCCTGAACTTAATGCTGCTTTTTTTATAAAATCCCTTCTTTTCATTTTTACAATTCTTTTTATTTAAAATAAACTCGAATAGAATTTTAATAAAATTTATATTCATTAGAAATAGCAAATGAGGTATAAATTAATTCTGGTGTTAAATTTAAATTGGATTCTATTAATTGATTTAATTCATATATTTCATATGCATTGGGTTCTCTTAAAAAGAATCTTAAATATGTATTTTTAATAAATTGATTTATATCATTTCGCATTTCAGTATTTGTGGGAATTTGAATATCTGAATTATTGATAAAGCTATTTATTATTAATTCATCAGCAATTTGTTTGTCTCCTATGGCAACTCTTAAAATAGATAAATCAATTAAATCATTTTGAGGAATGCTTTGTTGAAATAAATTTGAATATAAAATAGAAACAAATTGCTCACTTGTTTTTTGTTTATTTTTTTCTAGATTAGACTGATATACAGGAGATTCTCCTACATTGTAAATGTAGTCATCCACAATAGGTTGTTTAATGATTTCTTTTTCTTTTTTACAAGAAAAAAGAAAAAGAATACTA
>JAHDFV010000072.1 GCA_020627985.1 Saprospiraceae bacterium | reverse complement strand
CTTTATGATCAGAATAATCAATCGAAGTAACTGGAGAATTTAATTTAATCTTGTGTTTTACAGTTTTAGCAATATTCTCATTAACGAAATCGTACCAAGTAGAAGTTTTGAATTTTGATTCTGGTAAGAAATTGTATCTGTAGTTATTTTCCCAATCTCGACTAATTTTATATTCTTTTCCATCCCAGTTTGCAGTATTTTTTAGATGATAAGGGATAAGTTCTTCATCAATTTCATTTCCTTTTTTTCCTTTTAATTTATTAAGGGTAATGGGAGCACTATGGAGCCATTCTGCTCCAACATCTATTGGGAAATCTGCTAGGGTAGTATCTTTTTTTAATCTTCCTCCATATCTATTTGTTGCTTCTAAAATTAAATAATCGATATTGTTCTGTTCCAAAACTTTTGCAGCAGCTAAACCAGCAGCTCCCGCACCTACAATGATTACTTTACCATCATAATTATAATTTTTATGTAAGGCAGTTTCATTGGGTAGTTTGTTTTCAGCTCTAGCTGCCCATTGAAAACAACCAGAGAAAATGAAACCAAAAGAAACAACAACAAGAATAAATAAAACAGGAAATAATTTCATAAATGGGTTTTAATTAAATTTTTATTCACAAATATCGAACGTTTACAACAAATTCCATTTGACAAATGTCACATAATTATATTTGAGCTCTGATTCTACTTAAAGTTTCTCTACTGACCCCTAAGAAAGAAGCGATATCAGTAAGTGATACTTTTTGTAATATTTCTGGGGCAACTTTAATCAATGCATGATACCGCTCTTTACTTGATAAGAACTGTAATCCAAATAACCTTTCTTCTAAAAAGACAGCATGCTCTGTAATAAGTTTAATAATCCATTGGCTAATAGATAGATGAGTTAAAGCCAATTCTTTAATAGATTCTGTTTTGAATCGTATTAAACTTGAATCTTCTAAAAATACTATTGTTTCATTAGAATGTTCTCCTTCGAAAGTTTTTATTGTTGCTATGAATTCATTTTCGAATGCGAACCATAAACATACTTCCTTAGAGTCTTTTAAGTAGTAAGATTTTACACCGCCGCTTAAAAGTAAATAGAAATAATGATGCTTTCTACCTTCAGATATAAATTTTGTTCCTTTAGCACATTTTAAATAATCCGCATTCTGTAGAATTGTTCCTTTTGTTGGTTTATCTAGGTTTGGGAATAAGGAATCAATTATTTCATGGACTTTTGGTTTATTCATTATTTATGGTGACTAGATTTATTTTAAGTATGGTATGAACCTAATTACGAAAAGTATAATTTTTTAGTCTAAATTGATTGTTTTCTATAGATTTGATTCTAAAAATCATTAATTATTTATTATGAAGCCATATTTACTTTATTTTTCAATTGTCATTTTTTCAATTTTTATAGGTAGCCAAATTACAGAAGGAGTACTTCTTGTACCATATTGGCAATCCCTATCTTCAACTGAATTTTATTCTTATTACAATCAATTTGGTCCTTCGATTAATCAATTTTATACTATCCTAACTATAGTAGCAGCTTTAGTTCCTATTCTCCTCTCAATTTATTGTAAACTAATTAATTCTAAAGCTTTTAAATATTCTCTTATTTCCTCTTT
This sequence comes from Saprospiraceae bacterium, assembly GCA_020627985.1. GTDB lineage: Bacteria > Bacteroidota > Bacteroidia > Chitinophagales > Saprospiraceae > JAHDCE01. The sequence goes on along the minus strand of JAHDFV010000072.1, from coordinate 12,975 downwards.
TTTTGCTTTACTTTTTATCTCTTCTTTTTATATTTATTTCAAAGGGGCAAATGAGTCATTTTATCAAGGTGCATTCTCAGATTTAGAATTAAAAGAACAATTAATTATTTGGAGTTATTGGCATTGGGGAAGAATAATTATTCAATTTATTTCGCTTGTATTTTTAATAGTCTCAATACATAAGATTCGAGAGGACAATATTATTTAATTTTTATTTCAACGGTTTTAATAAAGCCAAATTCCCTATTTTGTAGAAAAACGGTGATTAAGTTTTATTAAATTTATTTCTTTGAAGCATGAAAGTAGTTTTTTCATTCTTATCATTTTATACATATGGCGCTTTTGTTTTCATATTAAATCCCTTTTGTAGAATGTTAGTATCCATTTTAAAAACCAAAAAGTATACAAGAATCGAAATTTAGTTTAAGAAGTTAATGTAATTCATTCCTATTTTTGAAATATTCTTTTTAATAAAAACAATCAAAAATGAAAAAGAATAAATTCGGTAAAGAAGGTTGGACTCCTGAAAGAATAGGAGATTTAAGTGGCAAAACTTATGTTATAACAGGAACTACTAGTGGCACTGGGTTTGAAGCAACTCGGATATTACTATCTAAAGGCGCAAAAGTTTTGATGCTAAATCGTAATCCAAAAAAATCAATAAATACCATTAATATTTTAAAACAAGAGCTAGGAAATAATATTGATGTTTTTAATATTCGTATGGATTTAGCAGTACAAGCTTCTGTAAGAAAAGCTGTTGAAAAAGTGCTTGAAGAAGTAACACATATAGATGCATTAATTTGCAATGCGGCGATAGCTCAAGTGCCTAGTCAAAAACTAACTGTTGATGGCTTTGAAAGTCAACTCGGAGTAAATCACTATGGTCATTTTACTTTGCAAGGTATGCTTTTTCCATTGATTGAAAAATCTAAAGGTCGTATAGTAACAGTTGGAAGCATGGGTTACAATATGGGACTCAAAACCATTAAGTTTGATGATATGAACTGGGATAAAAATTACACAGCTAATGATGCTTATAGCCAAAGCAAACTTGCTCAGATTATGTCTATTTATGAATTACAAGATAGATTAAAAAAAGCAGGAAAAACTGATGTTAAAGCTTATGCATGTCATCCTGGCTCATCTCGAACATCACTAATTTCTACTAGTGGTAGTTTAATGATGAGGATTATCTTTGGTCTGATGAAATTGTCACCATTGACACAATCAGCTGAAAAAGGTGCGTATCCGCAATTGATGTGTGCTACTGAAATAGAATTAGATCCAAGCAATTTTTATGGACCTACAGGTAGAAGTAATTGGGTAGGACCTGTAGGAGCACATCATATAGAACCACATGCAAAGGATAAATTTGTTGCAGAAAGATTGTGGAATGTATCAGAAAAGGCAACGGGTTTAACTTGGAATATTTAAATATAAATTCTTTTAAATCTTAAAACATGGATATTTTAAAAGCAGCTACTGTTTGGGCAAAAGCTGAAATGGTATCTTCAATATTCTTTATGTTTATTGGAGGGGTTTATATATTATCTGCAATAGGCTTTTGGCAATTAGGAAACAACGCTTTAACAAAAGCGCTGATTATTCCAATAATGATTGTAGGAGCATTATTATTAGGAGCTGGAATTAGTTTTTATAACAGTAGTAAATCTTTACTTTCAAGTTTTGAAACGGAATATAAAACTAATCCATCCTCTTTAATAAAATCAGAATTAGATAGAACAACACGTACAATAAAAACGTATGAAAAAGCCGCTTTAAAAGTTTTTCCTTTAATTATAATAATAGCATTATTAATGGTAGTTTTTATATCTAAGCCTACAATACGAGCCATTGGTATAGCCATTATTGCTTTTTTAATCGTTCTTGTTTTGTTAGATAGCTTGGCACTAAAACGGATGAAAACCTATCATCAACAATTAGAATTAGTAGAAGGTTGAAGGACTTAAACGATTACTATGCAACATTTTAAAACACTTACTGCTTATTTTAATTATATTCAATTACCTCAGCCTGAACACCCAATGTTGAGTGTTTTATTTGCCAAAGAAGGACATTTCTTACCATGTCCAAAAGAGAGTTCTCCTCCGATAACTAATGATTGTTATTCCATCAGTCTTAAGAAGATTGTCAAAGGAAATTTAAATTATGGACGAACAAAATATGATTTTACAAATGGGACATTAATTTTTATTGCTCCAAGACAAGTTTTACAATGGGATAGTCGTGTTGTTTTTAAGCAAGAAGGTTTTTCTATAAACTTCCATGAGGATTTTCTCAAGGGAACGGAATTAGCAAAACAAATTAAGAAATACGGGTTCTTTTCCTATACGGTAAACGAAGCTTTACACCTTTCACCAAAAGAAGAAAGGCAAATAGAATCTATTGTAGAAAATATTGAAATTGAATATTTCAATAATCAAGACAAATTTAGTAAAGATATCATTATCTCTCAGTTAAGTACCCTTTTGAGATATGCGAATAGATTTTATGAAAGACAATTTTTAAATCGAAAAGAGTATTCTAATAATTTATTAGAGAAATTTAATAAGTACTTAGATACCTATTTTGAATTAGGACAACTACAGGAAAAAGGCATTCCAAGTATAGATGAGATTGCTCAAAAGATGTCCGTTTCACAAAGGTATCTTAGTGACACGCTTAAAAAAGAAACAGGCAAAACAACGACAGAGCACTTGCAATTGTATTTGATTGATGAAGCCAAGAATATTTTATTAAATCCAAACAAAAGTATTTCAGAAGTAGCCTATGAATTGGGTTTTGAGTATCCTCAGTATTTCTCAAGATTATTCAAAAAGAAGGTAGGTCTAAGTCCATCAGTATATAGGGAAAAATATAAGATGAATTAAAAAATGCCTTTAAATAAAAAGGTTCTATTTGTTATCTACTTCATTTAGACATTTTATATTCTGCGAGTAAATTGATCATTTTAAATTATAATTACCAAGTAATATTATAAGTACAACTATCAGCGCCATCCATTCTACTTTCTTTTTCTGTATCTAAAATTACTTCAAAGTTTTTTGAATCCATAGGTAAAAACTTAACGACCATTGCTGTGATAAGTCCTTTGTCAAAAATGCTATGATAAGGATTTTTACATTCCATAATCGCTTTTCTTTTTTCTTCATCAAAAGAAACGACTTTGTAATATCCTATATCTCCTCCCCGATGATTCATATGATAAGCTAAATCTATTGAGTTTAACGCTTTTTCTAATGTATCAATATCTTCTGGGAAAACAGCATTACTTGGAATTGCTGAACCAATCATAAACATGGTAGCTGATCCTTTTAATTTACCAATTTCTTCATATCCTTTTAGATATGCATCTTGAGAGTACCATTCACCTTCTTTCAGATCTACAATTCCATGGCGTTCTAATATTTCTCTTCTTTCTTCTTGTCCTGTTCTTAAAGCATTAATTATAGAGAGGACTGCTTCCCCCATAACTTCAACTCCTTTCTCAAAAGGTACATAGTGAGCCATAATTAAATTTATATTTGATGGTAAGAAAGTATATTACAAAACAACTTCTATATCAAATATATACTTTTTAGGTCAGTTTCTAATGCATATCTCTCATTATAATGTGACTTAGATTGTTAATGAATACTATAAATAAAGAAAGGCTGTCCCAAGTTGGAACAGCCTTCTTTTGTCTAAAAATGAAAGGAATTTCTTATTGAAGTTGTTTAAAAATGATTTAGTAATTTAATTACAAGTCATTGATAACCTATTACTTCAGCTATTTTAATTCCCATAGCTATCCCGATAGCTATCGGGAATGAAAATTAAAATGAGCCTTGTTCTAGGTATCAAGCACTTATAATTATTTTACCAATCACTTTTTAAACAACTTTATTGAGTGATATTCGTAAAATAGGATTCCGAAGAAAATGGACCATAAGAATCTTCACACCATGATCTTACTTTAAATTCATACGATTCATACGGAATAAGATTGCTTAATACTCTAAAATTCATATCTGGATTATAGGTTACTTTTCGACTCCAATTATTATCACTTCCTTCTATTCTATAAAAGATTTGATATTTAGATGCGTGAGAATAAGCTGACCATTCCACTCTTACTTTATTGCTATTCAATTGAACTGCATTTAAATTTGTTGGTGCTTCACATATTACCGTTCTAAATTTTTGAATAGCACTCATAGATGACCAAGATCCATCTGCACACTTCGAACGAATTCTTAAATCATATACTTTATTCTGTGTTAAATTGGTAATGATTTTACTTGTACCTGTTATTGTAATATTTGTCCAAGCTGAAGTTAAAGATCTTCGATATCTAACTTGATATTGGCTAACTCCTGAAACAGGATTCCAAGACACAGTTACTTGATTAGGATCAGTTCCTAAGTCTACTTGAATATTAGAAGGGAAAGTACATCCACATGGAGCGCAATTGGAACCACCGCAATCGATGCCTGTTTCATCTCCATTTTGAACTCCGTCAGAACAAGTAGGACCTCCTCCTGAAGAACCACATGCATTAGAATTGATTAATCCTGATCTTGATCCTCCAGCAGCCAATACTGATCTCATTCTATTTTTTTGACCTGTTGTAAATAAATTCATACATGCGTCATCAGAATAATCCATATAGTTTTGTACCATGTCTAAAGAACCGCAAGAGCTATGATTTGAAGAACAACCATAATTCGCATCATCTGAAGCTGGTGTATCTGTAACCATATCATCTTGGCCGCAAGGACCATCGCCCCAAATGTGATATAAGTTTAAATAATGACCTACTTCATGTGTACCTGTTCTGCCTAGATTGAATGGAGCAGAAGCTGTTCCTATCGTACCGAAATATTGATAGCCAACAACAACACCGTCTGTTGCTAAATTACCACCTGGGAATTGAGCATATCCTAATACACCATCACTAATATTACAGACCCAGATGTTTAAATATTCATTAGCGTTCCAAGGATCAATTCCTCCTTGGCTCGTCTTTTTCATTTGATCTAAATCAGGATTAAAAGAACTCTTTGTAGTTGATGTACGTGTGATACCCGTAGTAGGATTTCCATTAGGATCTGTAGTTGCGAGGCAAAATTCAATTTGTGTATCTGCTGCTTGACTCCAATTGTTATTCGCATCAGAATTTAATCGTCTAAAGTCGTCATTTAATACATCAATTTGTGATTGAATTTGAGCTTCACTAATGTTTTGAGCAGATGTCTTATATACAACATGTACGACTACAGGAATTGTATAAACGGTGTTTACTGATCTAAGAGCGTCATCTGTTTCAAACAACTGGGCTCTTTGTTCTATTTGATCTCTTTTTTCATGCATTTCTGGATTTTCTAGTAATTGTCTTTCTAAAATATGAGCCGATTGACATGTTCTATTATGAACGTGCTGTTCTACTATCTCGTCTAATTCTTCAGGAGAAAAATTATCTTCATTACAAGCAGTGAACAAAAGGCAGAAAGCCACACTTACAAAACATACTAACCAAAGATTTTTCATTTTAATTGATTTTGCGCTAGTAATTCTAGCTGGTGAAGTAAAAGAAATTATTTGTGTAGCGATGTTATTCATATATTAAAATAAGTTTGTCGATTTAGTATTGATTACGGACATAAAATTATGTGCATTTTAGATACGAGATAGGCGTTTTTATACTTTCTATAGGTTTGAGTATACTTTTGTACGTTTTAATTATATCAAGATATTTTTAGAAGTACATATTTTAATAAAAACCCCCAATTTTAATGAAGGATTTAAGAATCATAATCTTTTCAAATCATTTAATTAATAACTATTCTATATCTTCAAGCTTTATTAAATGTCTTTTTAAGAAATGATAGCAGAAAATACAGCTCCTTTAAAACGACCTGTTGAATGGTTGTTTAATTCGAAATTAAGATGGTGGTTCCATGTTTTGTTTTGGATGTTTATATATTCAGATGAATTATTATCCTTAATTGGAATTACAGAAGAATTAGAAGAGATTTGGTATATCCCTTTTACTTTGTTAGTGGATATGATCGTGGTATATGCTGTAATTTATATTATGTTGCCTTTGTTTTTATTTGTGGGTAAAATCAAAGGATTTATTTTCTTTTCTCTGTTATTAATTACTTTAAACGCTTGTATTTTATTCCTCCTTTGGAATCCATTAGAGACAATACAAGAAGAACCGTGGTCATTTTTAATAACAATGTTCCTTTCTGTATTTGTCAATACTGGATTAATGGTTGGTTTTGCTTCAGGGATTAAAATTTTTAAACATTATATCATAAATGAAAGTCGATTAAAGAAATTAGAAACGGATAATTTAAAAACAGAGTTAGTTTATTTAAAGAATCAGATTAATCCCCATTTTTTATTTAATTCTTTGAATAATATTTATGTATTGAATAGAAAAGATCCTAACCAAGCCTCCGAGTCAATTCTTACCTTGTCGGATTTATTACGATATCAGTTATATGAATGTAATCAAGAAAGGGTAGGGCTACAGAATGAAATTAATAATTTGAAAAATTTTATAGAATTAGAACAATTAAGAAAAGATAATTCTGAATTAGAATTTAATATTAATGGCGAAGTGCTAGGAAAAAAAATAGCTCCTTATATTTTTATCCCATTCGTAGAAAATGCGATAAAACATAGTAGTAGTTCGAATAATGAATTATCCTTTTTGAAAATTAAATTTGATATTACCGATCGTCACTTAAAATTTATCGTTGAAAATTCTAAACCCGAATTACCTTTGATTACAGAAACCGGAGGGATAGGATTAATCAATGTGAAAAGAAGATTAGAATTAGTATATCCCGATAATCATAATTTAGAAATTATTGATGAAAAGAAATCGTATAAAGTTATTTTGTCCATAGAATTAAATAATGCGAACATATGAGATGTATTATTGTAGATGATGAACCTTTAGCTAGAGAAGGAATGGAATTAAATATCAAAGAAATGCCTTCTTTGATTTTATTGGAACAATTCAATAATGCTATTACTGCTAATAATTATTTAATGAACAATGAAGTGGATTTAATGTTCTTGGACAGTCAAATGCCTGGTGTTACAGGGGTAGAATGGTTAAGTACTTTGAAAAACCCTCCTTTGGTAATTCTAAGTACGGCTTATCCTGAATTTGCTTTGAAAGGCTTTGAATTAAACGTTGTGGATTATTTGTTGAAACCTATTCGGTTAAGTCGATTCATGGAATCAGTTAATAAAGCAAAAGAGATTTTTAATCTCCGTCATCAAGAAAAAGAAAAATCGAATAAAGAAACTATAGTCGATTTTACTTATGTTTCTTCAGATCGAAAATATGTGAAATTATATTTTAAAGATATTCTATATATTGAGGGAATGAAGGATTATGTGATTATACATACAGCCAACCAAAAATTAATGCCTGCCATGAATTTAAAAACAATTTTAAAACAGTTGCCCTCGAATATTTTTGTAAGAGTTAATAAATCAAATATTGTTAATGTAAATTATATTGAAAGTGTAGATTCTGATTTTATTACCATCCCCAATAAAGAATTATCATTAGGAAGAACTTACAAGGAAGATTTTATTAATAATGTAATTAAAAAGAACCTTTTAAAACGTTAGTTATTTAATATCCTTTTCAAGGTGTTTTATTCTTAAATGTTCTATCTGTTTTATATTACAACCCAATACAAAAGTACGATATACTATTTTATTATTATTAGAATAGGGAATTTCATCTTTAAAGAAATCTATTTTTAATTGATGTAATGATTCAATTAATTCTTGATGTAAATTTTGATTTGCAGTAAAACCTAATAAATGTGATTTAGCCCATTTGTCATTATTAATGATATTGAAAGCATGTCGAACCGCTTCTTCTTCGGTTTTGAATTTTTTAATTAAATTTACTTGCCCTCTTTCTGTATATGACCAAGTATAAATATTGTTTTTGTAAGATAAAATAAATCCTTCAGAAATAGAATTCCCTTTTATCGAATAAGAATTAAAATTATAACAATGTTCTATCATCCATTGATATAATTTTTCGATAGAATTAATTTCGTTTTTCATGAGCTGAATATAAAAAGAAAATGAAAAACCCCCTCCAAAAGGAGAGGGTTTTATCGAGCCAAAAAAATTATCTGAATAATATAACGCTAAACATATTTAGGTGATACGCTAAATAATAATGTTATAGCAGATAAAATCATTATTAATCCACTTGGTCATGAAGGAAAGAATTTCCTTTTTTGATTTGTGGATTATCTTTATCTTCAGAGATCGTCCATTTAGACAATTTCTCTTCAGATGAATGTGGTACATTATCTAATTCGATTTTACGTCTTAAATAAGCAGGAACATTTTCCAATTCATTCACTGCATTTGGATTGTTTAATTTATTAGAAATAGTATTCAAACGTTCTTTACGTTTACGTTCCAATTCTATTCTTTTTGCTTCCAGATTTTCTACATTCTGCCTTTCAGTTGATTTGATATAAGGTTCATCATAAGAATATAATTTCTTATTATGTTTCTTAATAAAATCATCAACATCTAAATCAACAGTATTTGATTTTTCTCCTTCATTGTGACCCACTTCGTAAATTGGGTCGTTAGCTTTTTTTGGTTCATCATCATCTAAGCCGATAGTAACTCTTTCAGTTGGAGCTTTTTCGATTCTTTCTTTCTTCGTATCAAAACCAGTTGCAATTAAAGTAATGCTAATTTGATCTTCAAGCCCTTCTTCAAAGCAAGTACCCCAAATTAAATCAGTACCAAAACCAGCCTCTTCTTGAACATACTCTGTTATTTCAAAAGTTTCATCCATCGTTAATTCTTTTGAACCTGATGTAATGTTCAATAAAATATGACGAGCACCTTTGATATCGTTATCTTCTAAAAGTGGAGATTTCATTGCTTCTTCAATTGCTCTTTTCGCTCTGTCATCGCCTTCAGCTTTACCAATACCCATAATTGCAATACCTGAATTACGCATTGTCGTATTGACATCCTCAAAATCCACGTTTACACGTCCTGGTTTAGTAATAATCTCAGCGATACCTTTTGCAGCAATTGTCAAGATATTATCTACTTCAGCAAAAGCATTTGATAAAGAAAGATTACCATGTAACATTCTTAATTTATCATTAGAAATAACAACAATAGTATCTACATTCTTTTTGAGTTCTTCTAAACCCGCAAAAGCCTGCTTATGTCTTCTTCTTCCTTCAAAAGTAAAAGGCACGGTTACAATTCCTACGGTTAGGATACCCATTTCTTTTGTAGCCTTGGCAATAACAGGAGCAGCACCAGTTCCTGTACCACCACCCATTCCTGCAGTGATAAATACCATTTTAGTATTTTCACCTAAGAAGTTTTTTACATCTTCAATAGATTCAAGGCAAGCTTTTCTTCCAACATCAGGGATTGAACCTGCGCCCATGCCTTCAGTTAAGTCTGGTCCTAATTGTATTTTATTTGGAACAGCACTCAAGTCCATCGCTTGAGAATCTGTATTACAAATCGCAAAGTTTACCCCAACAATTTTTTGATTGAACATATGTGTGACTGCATTGCTTCCTCCTCCTCCAACACCGATCACTTTGATGATATGTTCTTCTTTTTTCGGTATATTAAATTCCATGATTTATGTTTTGATAAAGAGATTTTCTTTGGTTTTCAAATTAAGTATGATTCAAATCTCTTTATGGTTTTTTCAATTGTATGTTTTATTACTATTAGTGATTGATAAAGATAAAGATTAATATGTAATCTTTTGCTATGATTTACTCAATCCCTTGATCTGGTTCTGCTTCAAACCATTCTTTCGTTTTCTTGAATAATTTGCCAAACAAATTATCTTGAATGTCATTTTCCGCTTCTACCATTTCTTTTTCCTTTTCAATGGCTTCTTCCTCTTTATTAATGACATTCGTTAAACTACGAACTCTTTTGTTTTCAGCAATTCCATTTAGTAATAAACCAATAGCGGTCGAATAAATAGGGCTTGCTACTTTTTCAGCATATCCATGTGCTAATTTATCAATTGGCATTCCTAAACGAGTAGGCATTCCTGTATGGAATTCAATCAATTTATCTACATTTCTAAGCAATGATCCACCACCAGTTAATACAATTCCACCAGCTTTTAATTGACGCTCTAAACCTGAACGCTTGATTTCAAAGTAAACATGATCAAAAATCTCTTCAATCCTTGCTTCAATGATACGAGCTAGATTCTTTTCAGAAATTTCTTTTGGATCTCTTCCACTAATGCCTGGAATAGTAATGATACGGTTATCAAAAACCTCATTCGACAAAGCAGAACCAAATTTAACTTTCAGCTTTTCTGCTTGTCCTAACATTACAGTACATCCTTCTTTAATATCTTTGGTAATAACATTACCACCAAAAGGAATAACGGCTGTATGACGAATGATTCCTTCATGGAAAATAGCTAGATCAGTTGTTCCTCCTCCAATATCAACTAATGCTACACCTGCTTCTTTTTCTTCTTCACTCAAAATAGCTGCAGAAGAAGCAATGGGTTCTAAGGTTAAGCTATCTACATTAATGCCTGCTCTTTCAACACATTTGCTAATATTTTTAGAAGCAGAAATTTGCCCTGTAATGATATGGAAATTCGCTTCTAAACGAACACCAGACATACCTATTGGTTCTAAGATGCCTTGTTCATTATCTACTGTATATTCTTGAGGAATTACATGGATAATTTTATCACCAGGTGGTAATACCAATTTATACATATCATCAATCAAACGATTAATATCATTTTGACGAATTTCATCATCTGTATCTCTAGTAATAATACCGTGATGTTGCAAACTTTTGATGTGTTGCCCTGCAATGCCTACATGTACAGTTTTTACCTCATCTCCAATTTGACGGGTTACAATTGCAATAGCATCTTCAATGGCTTGAACTGTTTTCTCTATATTAGAGACCACACCTCGCAATACCCCAGGAGATTCTACTTTACCTATTCCTAGGATTTCAATCTTTCCGTGTTTGTTCATTTTTCCTGCGATCGCACAAACTTTAGTGGTTCCAATGTCTAGTGCTACCACAATTTCTTCGTTTAAATGGCTCATGTTGTTTAACAATTTTAAGGGAATGAAATAGTATCACGTATTCCATTCTATTCAGATAATAGTTTTATTATAATATTATAGAGTAGCATCCTACTCTTGATTCAGTTATTTTTTACAAACGACTTGCCCATCAAATTTTAGGTTAATCGTTTTATATTTATGCCAACCTTCGTATGGCATTCCTTCTTCATAAAATGTACGGAGACGGTCGAATTTTTCATCTATATCTTCGTATCTACCAAAAAGTATTTTTTGTTGACCTAATTTAGGAATGATGATAAATTCCCTTTTTTGGGTTACAAATATTTGCTCGGTTAAAGCATGCATAAATTTATCTTCTCTCACTTTTTTAGAGAAATAAAACAAACTCTTTAAAGTGTGTCTTTTCTTTTTTAAAAATTCTGGAGTAAATGGAGGAATGTATCCATTGGCTACAGGAACTCTTGCTGTAAAGTTGACAGAAGTTGGCATATGCTTTCCATTGACATCCATGTAATAAGATTTGCCATTGGCATCAATAACCCTTAATACTGGTTCTCTTTGAAGAATATCTACATGCAGATTGTTTCTTGCATCTAAATAGACATCAGCATCTGAGATGAAAGGATCTTTCTCTAAAACTCGTTCTTCCATTCGTTCCAGATCCAAACTACTTATCGGCATTCCTTCCAATGTTCTTCCAATACTTCTGGTTAGCGTAGTGACTACATCTTTTTCTGTAATCAACTTACTACTATCAGGAAGCATTTGAACATTAACAATTACATTTTCAACAACGCTTTCTCTCTTTTGAGAAACAGCAGAAATAATGAGCATTCCCATCAATAGACCTCCAACTACCCACATCATTCGTGTAAGTATTAGATCAGTTTTAGGTCCTAGGAATTTTGTTTTCATTATTTCTAATTTTTAATAATTATGATATATATGTTTCGATATTATTTGTAAATAACTGCTTTATAGGCTGTATAAACCGATCAATATCCCCTGCACCGAGTGTCAACAGCACTTTTGGTGAAGAAAGTTTCAATTCATGTAACAAATTTTCTTTTGCAACCCTCTTTTTTACTGGATTTGCCATCTTTTTAAAGATTAAATCCGATGTCACACCTTCAATAGGTAATTCTCTAGCTGGATAAATATCCATTAGAAGTACTCGATCCAACTGATCCAATGCTTGTGCAAAACCAGTTGCAAAATCCTTTGTTCTTGAATATAAATGTGGTTGAAAAACACCTGTAATTTCTTTTGTAGGATATAATTCCTTTGCAGCTGAAATGGCTGCATTTAATTCAGTAGGGTGGTGTGCATAATCATCAATGTAAACAAACGTTTCATTTCGGACTACAAATTCAAACCGTCTCCAAATTCCTTTGAATGATGCCAAAGCTTTCTTGATATTTTCAGGACTAACACCTAATTCTAAAGCGATAATGATCGCAGCAGTTGCATTTTCAATATTATGTCTACCAGGTAAAGTGAATAATATATCTTTAATTTCTAAAGTTTCTGTTTTGAAATCAAAAACAAAAAATCCATTTTCAACTCTGATGTTGGTCGCTTGGTATAAACCATTATTGATTCCGTAAGCGGCATTGATTACATTCTCTTTTTTAGAAGGAATGTTTAATGCTGCATTAAGGAAAGCTTTACCTTTCGAAATTGTATTTTCAACAAAGGATAAAAATCCTTTCTTCATTTCATCATGACTGCCATAAATATCCAAATGGTCTGCATCAGTAGAAGTAACCACTGAATAATATGGACTTAAATGAAGGAAAGACCGATCAAATTCATCTGCTTCTATTACAACCCAATC
>JAHDFV010000071.1 GCA_020627985.1 Saprospiraceae bacterium | reverse complement strand
AAGGTTATTATGATAACTGGAGTAGCCAAGGTATACCTTGGGAAATTTTCAAAACAATAGAATGTGAAGATAAGATCCAAGCAATAAAGATAGAAGCCCATATAAAAAAGATGAAAAGTAGAGAGTATAAAGAGAATTTAAAGAAGTATAAAGAAATGGTCTTGAAACTAAAAGAACGTTATAAAACGAAAATTTAATCCGTATGTCGATAGCTATCGACATAGGTTCGAGTCCTAGAGGGGGCGCCAAGCCAAGTAATGAAAATTACTTGGCTTTTTTCATTTTAAAAACCTTCATACTTTGGGCTATTTTGTCTACATACTATATTCAGAAAAGATAGATCGTTATTATACAGGAACGAGCCATGATGTGAACTTACGTTTAAAAAGGCATAATGAAGGTTATTATGATAACTGGAGTAGCCAAGGTATACCTTGGGAAATTTTCAAAACGATAGAATGTGAAGATAAGACCCAAGCAATAAAGATAGAAGCCCAAATAAAAGCAATGTTTAGGTAATCCTAGTATTATTAGTATACCTTACAACGCTTTGTTATTGGGGAATTAAAAATAATCATGAAAAATTTAATAATCTTAGTATTAGTGATTTTAAGCCTTGCAAGTTGTAAGGAGGAGGAAACCACATTAGATAAAATACAAGGCGAATGGTACCCATTGGGTTGCAATGATTGCAGTTGGTGCGATTCAGATAAAATCAAAATCACATGATAATGTATTTACTGATTATGAAGGTACAAATCAACAAAATTATACACTTTTTGAAAATAATGGTGATTTTCTCTTGTATGAACGTGCTACTGTTTTCAAAGTGATTGAAGTCAATGAAACTAGATTAGTATTAAATTACATCTCTTTTGGGTGTGATAATGTAGGGTATTTTAGATAGTCTATCTCTGCACATTCATAAATTAACTATCTGAAAATCAGTAAAAATCGTATTTTATAGTAGAAGAAATACTCCGAAAATGCTCATGTGAGCAAAAATTGGGTTATTTACATTTTAAAGTTGCTATGAAAATATGAAGAATTCATGATATTCAGTATTCCTCTCGATTCTCGTTTGCATAATAAGATTGTTAGTGCTATCCGTTGTGAAATTGCAAGGAATTTTAATATTGACAAACTTCGTGATGGATTGCTGGCTTCCATTTATGGGTGGGTTTAATTTTTTAAGAAATAAAAAAAGTAAATAACTATAAAGTTATTTACGTAACATTCGTTTTACATAATTGGATGTTGTAAGAATCAAATCCAAAAACTCATCTGATTTTCAATAGAATATAAGGGGTTTTTTTAATTTGTCAATTCAGGAAAACAACGTATATTCGTATAGAGAACCACAGCCAATACCATTTAAGTTTTTTTAAAGAATTTCACATTATTACATCTCTTTTTAGAGTCGATATTATACTTATATATTGTTTTAGTATTTATTTGATTATTAACAATGTTTAAGTCCTAGATTAAGAGAGTTTGATAATGGTGAAATTAACACAAACATTACTATGAAGAAATTACTCATCTCATTTTTCATTACATTAATGTCTTTTTCTATTGCTTATTGCCAATCAAATCTTGATGCTAAAGAAAAAGAAAATATTGTTGTTCAAAAAAAGAATCAACGAAGTACAAAAGGTAAGCTTAAGATTAAAGTAGAAGACTATCAAGGAGATTTAGAAAACTTGCCAGAAGGAGCTTTCCTGAAAAAAGAAACTCGTTATAATGTAAAAACGGCTCAAAAATCTACACAAACCTTTGTCATTCTTCCTAGAAAAGATGACTAATCCTTTTTAATTAGATGAATAATTTAATTTGAATACTCAATTCATTTGTATTCATAGAATGATCTAAGTACACAAAACAAACGAAACAATGAGAATTATACTGACACTACTTATAATTGTCTTTAGTTTATCTTATGGACAATCTCAAGATAATCCTTGTACAGCAACCGAATTAGAATTTGAAGAAGGAACTTGTAGTAATACAACAACTACTTTTTTTACTACTACGAATGGTGCTTCTGACTCAGGTATACCTTACCCATCCGATTGTACAGATTATGGTTTCGGAGCAGGATTTTTATGTCTTGGTGGATGTGATGTAAACCAAGGAGGACATGAAGATATTTGGTTTGTTGTAACCGTCCCTCCAGGTGCTACGGAATTATATATTGATATGAATTGGTACGACCCTCCTTTGTTGACAGTATCGAATCCAGGGTATGCTTTATATTCAGAAAGTGGAGATTGTACAAGTCCTAACTACCTTACAGGAACTTGTGATGGAGATTGTAGATGTCTTCCAACTACAAGTTTTACAGAAATTTTAACTGGGGTAACTCCAGGAGAAACATACTATATCAGAGTATGGGAAGTAGACAATCAAGATATGGATTTTGATATTACTGTAACAACGGAAGATAATCCTTCTCCTGTAAATGATGATTGTATCAATGCAGAGGAGTTAACAGGCTTGGGATGTAATTATGGTGCAATAAGTGGATCAAATGAACCAGATAGTTGGGCTCCAGATCCTAGTGGTAATATTTGTGATGGAACTTTGGTTTGGGCATCAAATGAAAATGGAGTATGGTATACTTTTACAGTAGACGCTGATACAGACCAACCCATATCTTTAGATGTTTTAAATGTTGTTTGTAATGGTTTGACTGGTGGTGCGTTGCAGATGGGTATCTGGTCAAATTCAGGAACATGTGATTTATCAGCAGAAACGTTTTATGCTTGTGCGGTAGGAGATGGTAATTTAAGTATTACTAATGTAACATTGCCTTTAGGAGATTATTATTTATTCGTTGATGGTTCAGGCGGAGATGAATGTACTTGGGAGTTTGAAAGTGATGAAATCATTGAACCCGATCCTAGTACTTTATGCCCGACCTACGGTGCACCAGAAGCAAATGCTACTGCTTGCGGAAATCAACCTTATCAAATCTTAATTCCTTTAGACGATTGTCCTGGTATTTTACAAATGAATGTAAATATAGATACAGATAATTTTGGTAGTGAATTGAATTGGTATATCGTTAATAATACTACAGGAATAACAATTGCACAAGCTCCAGCTGGAGGTTATGCCAATAATACAACAGCTTTAGTTGTTGTAGGGCCATTAGATCCAAATGTAGATGGAACATCGTATTCTATTTTTATCGAAGATAGTGCTTCTGATGGAGGTTGTTTAGTTACCGTTACAGATGTGTCAGATGGTTCAATCATTTTTGATTCTGGGGTCAATTATGGAGCTGGTATAAATGGAGGTTTTGTTCCTTCAGTATTTGGAGCATCAACCATAACTGTTAATTGGACAGAACCCAATGGGAATGTTATTTCTGAAAGTTTAGGAATGTGTGGTATTCCTAACCGAAATTTTACACTGTCTACAACAAATACATGTCAACCAGAAGATCAAATTATTTCATATGAAATAATTTGTGATGAAGACGGAACCGTAATTGCAACAGGTGATGTAAATGTGAGTGTAGCTCCATCTTTACCTACGGATGCGAGTAATTTAGTTTCTGTAACTGTTAATCCAACGACTTGTCTTGCTGAATATACGTATTTAAATGATTGTACTGCTGATGAAATTGTAGTGACAGAAGTTGTAGCTCCAGTTGCAGGTGGAGTAGGTGATGCAGAATATACGGTAACTTATGTAGGTCCTGGAATTTCAGATTGTTGTGCTACAGGTGGAACACTTTCTCCAATTCAACAATCTAGTTTAGATATTGGAGGAGATGTGAATCCAATAGAAAATGGTCCAGTAAATAGTCCTTTTGGGGGCGTAAACAATTCATCCAATACTGTTTGGCCCGCATCTAATGATGGAGGTTTAGTGAGCTCAGCTGAATTCACCATTAATGTAGATAATTATCAAACGAATTTTTTAAGCTCAGGAACAGGGACTAGTATGTCTTATTGGGTAACAATTGTAGTAGATGGAATTATAGTTTATGATGCTTCGGATGACCCCTTATTATCAACACCTACTTTTAATGGAACAACGACTATAACACAAGCAGATATTATGAATGCGGGTGTTTCACCTTATGATGAAAATAGTGTTTTAGAAGTTTTTGTATATCCAAATGCTTTTTCATATGGGACTGCACCAACAATTAATGTTACATATGTTCCAGGAGGTCCTCTAGTCGCAGATGGTCAATGGACTGCAGATATTACAGTAACAAATGTTATTGTCAACTTTACTGATCTAGCTTCATCCCCTGCAGATTGTGATTTCCCTGTAATGATTCCCTATTCCTGTTGTGAGCCACCTGATGTTGTTAATCAAACACCTATAATTTGTAATGCCTCAACAGCAGATTTGACAGATTATGAAAATGATATTAATAGTACGGCAACCGTAACATTTGATTGGTATTCAGACGCTGCATTAACCATGAATGTTCCAGATCCAACAAATGTCCCAGTTTCACCAGGGCAAATTTTCTATGCAGAATTGACAGAAGGTACTTGTACAAATACAGCAACTGTTACATTTATAACTTCAGATGTAACCGCTACAATTGTTCCAACAGCAACAGAATTAACATGTAATGTTGAAACAATAAATTTAGATGGAAGCACATCAACAGGTGCAGCTCCATTAATGTATACTTGGAGTACTAATTCTAATGCAGATAACATAGATATAACCACACCTGGAACTTATACATTAACCGTTACAGATGATAATGGTTGTTCTGCTTCAACTTCGGTTGTTATTACACAAGATTCTTCTATTCCAGAATCTATAATTGATCCATCCGCAACAGAATTAACATGTGATTTAAGTTCTATTATTTTAGATGGTTCAACTTCAACAGGAACAGCATCAATATCCTATAATTGGAGTACGGTAGAATCAACAAGTTCTATAGTAGTAACAAATAGTGGTACTTATACTTTGACCGTTACAGATGGAAATGGTTGTACCAATTCTTCAAGTGTAAATATTGGAATAGATAATACACCTCCTTCAACTACGATTAATGCTTCTTCTAATAATTTCAATTGTATAGTTTCATCAATTGATCTGGATGCAGGCGCAGGATTTAGTGAATACAATTGGTCAACAATAGAATCAACTCAAATTATTACGATTACAAATCCAGGTATTTATACCGTAACAATTACGGATGGCGCAAATGGATGTACAAGTACAGCAGAAGTAGGAATTGATATTGATAATAATCCACCATCTCCAACAATTACAGCACCAAACACGGAATTGAATTGCTCGGTGTCATCAATAGATTTAAATGCTGGAGCTGGATATAGTAATTATGAATGGTCGACTAATGCTACAAATGCAACAACGCAAAATGTAACCATTACGAATGCTGGAACATATACCGTCACAGTAACAGATGGTTCAAATGGTTGTACTGCTTCGACATCAATAGTCATCACGCAAGATGCTACTGCACCAGAATCTATTATAGATCCATCAGACACTGTATTGAATTGTGATATAACGTCCATAGATTTAGATGGAACAATGTCAACAGGTGCAGCTCCATTAATGTATAATTGGAGTACAAATTCTAATGCTACTTCGATAACAGTTACTACTGGTGGAATTTATGATTTAACAATTACAGATGATAATGGATGTACGAGTTCAAGTTCAGTGACAATTGTAATGAATACAACACCTCCTCCAAATACTATAAATGCTTCGGCAACAACATTAACTTGTTTAGTTGAATCAATAGATTTATCGGTTGCATCAGGGTTTGAGTATGTATGGTCTACATTAGAAACAGATCAAATGATTACCGTAACTGCGCCTGGAGTTTATGGAGTAACGATTACAGATTCTACGAATGGTTGTTCTAGTACGGCTGAAATACAAATAGATACTGACAATGATCCACCAACTCCTTCAATTACTTCACCAAGTACAGAATTAAATTGTTCGGTTCCATCTATTGAATTAAATGCTGGAACAGCTTTGGGTTCTTATGAATGGTCAAGCAATACTGGAAATGCAACGACACAAAATGTAACCGTTTCAAGTGCTGGGACTTATACTGTAACCGTAACAGATGATACCAATGGTTGTACAGCTTCTGCTTCAATAATGATAACAGAAGACGATGAATTACCAGTATCTACAATAATACCATCAAGTACAATATTAAATTGTAATGTGACAAGTATCAATTTAGATGGATCAACATCAACTGGAAATGCTACATTAGAATTTGAATGGAGTACGAATTCTAATTTAGAAATGATTACAGTTTCAACTCCAGGTAGTTATACTTTGACAATTACAGATGGAAACGGTTGTTCTGTTTCGTCAACTGTAAATATTACACAAGACAATGATATACCCAATCCTTCTATAGATGCTTCTGCAACTACACTAAATTGTACAGTTACTTCTATAGATTTAGATGCGGGCGGTCCATTTGATGAATATGAATGGTCAACGAATGCAGGTGGATCTACCGATCAAATGGTTACGGTTACTTCTTCAGGAACCTATACTGTTACGGTAACCAATACTACAAATGGTTGTACGAATACAGCATCAATAGAGATTGATCAAGATCCTTCAACTCCTTCAGCAATGATTACTTCATCAGATGTAGCATTTAATTGTGATATAGAAAATATTACTTTAGATGCTTCTACGTCTACAGGAAATAATATGACATATGAATGGACAGGAGGATCAACTAATATAACATTGGATATTACGAATCCTGGAGTATATGGATTAACAGTAACTGATGAAGTAAGTGGTTGTACTTCTGAAACTTCGGTTACTATCTTAGAAGATGCGACACCACCAGATTTCGTAGTTTTACCTTCAAATCCAATTTTAACTTGTGGTGAACCTTGTGTGGATTTATATATTGAAGCCATATCTACATTTGTTTACGTGAATGGATGTATTTGGAGTACAGGAGAAACAACGGATTCAATTCAGGTTTGTGCTCCAGGAACATATTCTGTAACCGTTACAGATGCTAGCAATGGTTGTACTTCGGTAGAAAGTGTTACAGTGCTAGAAAATGAAACACCACCTGATGTAACAGTCAGTGCAACAGAAGAAGACTTAGATTGTGTAACAACTGAAAGCATTTTGACAGCTAGTTCAAATGTTAATTCTAGTTATATATGGAGTACAAATGAAATGAGTTCTTCTATAACTGTAAATATGGCTGGAACATATACCGTTACAGCTACGGATCCGCTAAATGGTTGTACTTCTACTGAAGAAATTATTATAACAGAAACACCTCCAATTGATGTTTCAATTCTTGGAGATTTGGTTATTTGTATGGGCGAAGAAACAGAATTAGATGCAGGTAATGGATTTGATTCTTATATCTGGTCAAATGGAGAGACAACATCTTCAATTACCGTTGATATTGCAAATACGTATACTGTTACTGTAGTAGATGGAGCTTGTTCTGCGACTGCTTCCGTTGAAGTGGTGATGAATCCAAATCCTATGCCTGAAATAACGGGTGATGGAATTATTTGTGAAGGAGAGACGGGAGAATTAAACGCAGGAAATTATTCAGAATATATTTGGTCGAACAATGGAACTGAATCTACAATTGTGGTCACAGATGGAGGTACTTATACAGTAACAGTAACGAATGAATTTGGTTGTACTGGTGTAACTTCATTTACAGTAGCTGTTAATGAAAATCCAATTTATGGGATCATTGGAGATACTCAAATTTGTCCAGGAGAAAATATTACGATTGGAACAGTTACTGCAACAGGTATGAGTTATAATTGGACTTCAATACCAACAGATGTTACTTTGGTTAATAATACAATTGGTACTCCAGATGTGTCCCCTAATGAAACAACAACTTATTATTTGACAACATCAAATGATGCTTGTACGACTGTAGATAGTGTGACCATTACAGTTGAAGAACCAAGTGTTTTTGTTGAAAGTATTTCTATTTGTGGTGGTTCTAGCGGAACATTAGTTGCTGATGTAACGCCAACAGGTGGAGTGGTAACTTGGTTGGATTGGGAAGGAAATGAATTAGGTACTGGTGAATCCATAACCGTAAACCCATTAGAATCTACTTCCTATACTGCAACTTATCAACAAGGAGGTTGCTTTGTGTCTGCCATTGCTGAAGTGGATTTATATTCTAATCCAAATTTAGATTTAATTACAGATCCTGGTACTGAAATTCAACTTGGATCAGAAACAGAAATTACAGTTACAGGAGCGCCGAGTGGTTCTACTTTTGTTTGGACGTCTACAGATGGGAATAATCCGAATGGAGATGAAACAGTTAATGTTTCACCTTCAAATGAAACAACTTATACAGTAGAAATTACGACTCCCGATGGATGCGTCTATTATGAGAGCATAACTATTGCAGTTCTTCAGCCAGAATATGAGATTCCAAATGTATTTACACCAAATGGAGATGACTTAAATGATCAATTTGGTGTTGTATATGAAGTAGGAGCTTTAGATGTCAATGAAATGAAAATATTTGATCGTTGGGGAGAATTAGTTTATGATGGTGTTGGTAAATGGGATGGTCGATACTTAGGTAAAGATTTGCCATCAGATATATATGTATATTTTGTTCGTATCACTTTAAGTAATGGAGAAGAAATCTTAGAAAAAGGAGATGTTGCTTTAATGCGATAATCGATTTTAAAATAATTTAATGAACAAACGATATAGATCTGGGTTTAAAGCCCAGATCTATTTTTTTTATGAATTGGTGAAACGATAAATTTAGCGTAATTTCGCTGCTCAAATTATATAAAATATTTTGTCATGACATTTGAACTGAACGAAGAGCAATTAGCAGTACAACA
Source organism: Saprospiraceae bacterium (assembly GCA_020627985.1). Classification (GTDB taxonomy): domain Bacteria; phylum Bacteroidota; class Bacteroidia; order Chitinophagales; family Saprospiraceae; genus JAHDCE01. Next base: position 5,874 of record JAHDFV010000071.1, on the reverse strand, counting down.
AGCTGCAAGAGATTTTGCCCAAAATGTATTAAAACCTGGTGTAATAGATCGAGATCGAGATATGAAATTTCCTAAAGAAGAAGTTCGCCAAATGGGGGAGTTAGGATTTATGGGAATGATGGTTGATCCGAAATATGGTGGTGGAGGAATGGATACACTTTCATATGTTTTAGCTATGGAAGAATTATCTAAAATAGATAGTTCTTGTTCCGTTGTTATGTCTGTAAATAATTCATTGGTCTGCTGGGGATTAGAGGCTTTCGGGACTGAGGAACAAAAGCAAAAGTATTTGACCAAACTAGCAACAGGAGAATATTTAGGTTCTTTTTGTTTGTCTGAACCAGAAGCAGGATCAGATGCAACTAGCCAAAGAACAACAGCTGAAGATAAAGGAGATCATTATTTATTAAATGGAACAAAGAATTGGATTACCAATGGTGGAACCTCGGATATCCATTTAGTAATTGCTCAAACAAATCCAGAGTTAGGACACAGAGGAATAAACGTTCTTATTGTTGAAACGAAATGGGAAGGCGTAACTATTGGAGCGAAAGAAGATAAATTAGGAATTCGTGCTTCTGATACACATACAATAATGTATAGTGATGTGAAAGTTCCTAAAGAAAATAGAATTGGCGAAGATGGTTTTGGTTTTAAGTTTGCGATGAAGACTTTGTCTGGTGGAAGAATTGGAATTGCGGCACAAGCATTAGGAATAGCAGGTGGAGCTTACGAATTAGCCAGAGATTATGCAGGCGTAAGAAGTGCCTTTGGTAAACCGATAAACCAACACCAAGCGATTGCATTTAAATTAGCCGATATGGCTACCCAAATTGAGGCAGCTAAATTAATGGTTTATCGCTCTGCTTGGCTTAAAGATACGGGTAAAAATTACGATAGAGCTTCTGCAATGGCTAAAGTTTTTGCTTCTGAAACAGCAATGAATGTTTCTACAGAAGCCGTTCAAGTTCATGGAGGATATGGTTTTGTAAAAGAATACCATGTAGAACGTTTGATGAGAGACGCAAAAATTACACAGATTTACGAAGGGACTTCAGAGGTGCAAAGAATCGTTATTTCAAGATCGGTTATAAAAGGAGAACCATTTGAATCTGTTAATCCATCTTAAATGGAGACTCTTATATAAATAAAAAACAAAGAGGCTGTCTCATAAGTAGAGACAGCCTCTTTTTTATTCGGATACCTATCTGAGTTAATTTTCAAATAAGCAATTCTAAGAATGTTCATTTTACTTTTGAGACAGCCTCTTGTCGTTTTTAATGAGGAAAAGTTGGTTCGGAATTATAATTCTTTATTGTTTTAAAACTTTAATTAAATGCTTTTGATCTTTATAATCCCAAATTTCTAAAAGGAAAATACCCTCATTCCAATCTTTAGTAGAAATCTCTTTTACATCTTCGTAAGATTCAAAAATAATTTGCCCAAGAGAATTGTAAGCTTTAATTTTTTGAATAGTACTTTGATCTTTTAGTTCTATATGAAGTAAATCTTTCACTGGATTTGGATAAAAATTAACCCCATCATCTGAAATAGATGGATTCCATATACTATTCGTTTGTGTCATGGTCAGATTGTCTTGATTTTGAATTAAATCAATATTATTACCCCAATTTTCTACACAAACAACATCTTCAAATTGTGCATTCAAATTATAATCAGTTTGCGAAACAAATCCGTCGATATTGTCTTCAATAATAAATCTGATGGTTAGTACTTCTCCTGATATATCCAATAATGGTAAATGATCGTATCGAGAAAGTGCAAAATCTATTCTCCCTTTACTAGGGTTGAGAAGCGGTTTTACAATCTTTAAAAAGTCATTCGTTTGTCCAAAAATAGAATTAGCATATGAAACAGAAATACTAGATTCTTTAATCACTTCTGGATAATTAAATTTAATAGAAAAAGCAACACCATAAAGATTAGGGATAGGATTATTTTCTTCTCCGATCTTAATTTTTAATTCTACATAATCATTATAATTAGCTGAACTCGCATCAAATTCCATAGAAAGATTATAATCTCCACCCCCCATTGTAGTTTTTAGGGCATGTTCAGGTAATTCTGGTATAAAATAGTTAGACCCCAAAAAAAGTATGACGATTTATGGGTGCGAAGACATTTGTCAACTTTGAATACCAAAATGGAAAATTTCTTAGTGTTGAAAGGTTTGGATAAAAGGAATCGGATTTATCAACAATTGCTTTTATCTCAACTCAGAGAAAGAAAATTACCTAAACATTTTAATAAAACCATTGCAAAAATAACAAATGGCAATATAGCTTTTTCTTCAGAGGTGTTTTTACATGAATACAAATTGACTTTTGAAAAGGATCAAATGAATGCTGTACTCAATCCAAGGAAACCTTTAGAGAATATAGAGGAAGGGCTTCTAAATTTGGATTTATATTATATCCTTGAAAAATTAAGAAACATTTGTGAAATATATAACTCCAAAACTATTTTTGAATTAGAAGATGTTACCTTTTTAAATGATGAAGTAATTCAATTAGCTAAGCAACCTCCTTTTAATCAATATCCTCAGATCCAAATATATTCTTGTCTATTAGAAACCATCAAATCGGAAGAAAATGAAGAATCTTTTTTAAGACTACAAGAATTAGTCAACTTAAAGGGACGTTATTTATCAAAAAATGAGGAAAGAGATGTCTATATTGTATTGATTAATTTTTGTATCCGTAAGATTAATCAGGGTGAAGTGAAAAGCCTTGAAACTTGTTTTCTGTTGTACCAAATGATGGCACAAAAAAAATTACTTGTACAGGGTAAATATCTTTCTCCTTGGACGTTTAAAAATATAATTACTGCAGCCTTAAGACTAAATGAGGTAGAATGGACAAAAGAATTTATTAAAACATATAAGGATAAACTATCAATTGAGCATCGTCATAATGCATACCATTATAATTTAGCTAAATATAATTTTCATTTAAAACAATATGATAAAGTTTTAACATTTCTACAAAGAGTAGAATATGAAGACATATTTTATGGCTTAGATGCTAGGACACTGCTAATGAAGGTCTATTTCGCTCAAAATGAAACAGAAGCATTATTTAGTTTGGCGGATAGTTTTAGAATTTATTTGCGACGGAAAAAGAAAATACCCCAAGAAAGAAGTAAAACATATTTGAATTTCATTAAATTCGTAAAAAAATTAATTCAATTAAATCCTAGAGATTATAAAAAATTAGATGCTTTACGTTCTAAAGTAAAGGAATCTTTAAAAGTAGCTGATAAATCTTGGATTTTAGAAATGATAGAATTGAAGATTAAAAAAATTGAATCTTTATATACCAATTAAGATATATTCTTTATAACAACAATGATTTTTTAAGAGATAGAAATATGAAGCAAATTATTATAACCCTATTTATTACTTTTCTTATTGTTTTTCAATTATCAGGACAAACAATTACGAAAAGAAATGTTATTTATCTAAATAACGGTAGTATAATTAAAGGATATATTACGGAATTAACATCTGATAATCGAATAAAAATTGAAACATCGGATGGAAGTGTTTTTGTTTTTCAAATGTCTGATGTGAAAAATATTACAAGTGAAAATATTCGAACGGATAAAACAACAAATAATTCTGAAAAGAATAAAGATAATAGTAATGTTGTTTTAACGGAAAATGGATATAAGAAATCAGGTTATTTAGGTCTAATTGAAGTAGGCTTAGCCCTTGGGGCAGGAGGCCCTTTTTCTGAAGGAATGATAGGAGGAGGAATAGATTTTATTAATGGTTATCAATTGAATGAAAAATTATCTTTAGGTCTTGGGGTTGGAGTTTTATTTTATAATGTTGATTATTATGAAATTCCAATTTTTATTGATATGAGATATACTATTACCAAAAAGAAATTTGCACCCGCTGTATTTTTAGATATGGGATATATTGTTACAGAAGGCAAAGGTGGTATGATCGGTGAGTTAGGATTTGGTTTTAGGAATTATATTAATAATAAAAATGCAATACATTTTGGTTTGTCTTATTCTGCAAGGGTTTTTAATTTAGCACAAGGAGAAAGAGATGATGCATTAGGTGTAGCAAATGTGAAATGTGGATTTTCATTCTAATTTTTAATTTAAATATTTATAATGTTATTTCGTTTTTACCCATTTATAATGTTGTTGCAAGGATATTGTTTGTATCATGCCTATAAAAATAATAATGATCAAAAATGGTTCTGGCTCATTATTTTTTTACCATTAATTGGTTGTTTGATTTATCTCTATGTTAATTTTTATTCTAAAGAAAATTTAGAAAATGTAGGAGAAGGAATTAAAAGGGCTGTAAATTCGAATTATGATACTCAGAAAATTGAAAAAGATGTAAAAGTATCAGATACCGTTAAAAATAGAATTCGTTTAGCGGATGCTTATTTGGTAGATGGGCGATATCAAGATGCTTTAGAAATGTATGAATCTTGTTCTTCAGGTTTTAATGAAAATGATCCTGTTATTTTAATGAAGTTATTAAAAGCTCAATATTTTTTAGAAAATTATAATGAAGTAATCCGTTTAAGTGAAAAATTAAAAAACGAAAAAATATTTCAAAATTCTGAAGAAAAAACGGCCTTAGCTGTAGCATTGTTTAGAATAGGTAATTTAGAAGAAGCTGAAATTATTTTTAAAGAAATGGATGCTCGATTTTCTAATTATAACCACAGAATAGAATATGCTAAATTTTTATTACAAACAGGAAAAAATAAAGCATGTAAGGGCTTGTTATATTCCTTGGAAGATGAATTTGCATTAATGGATAAAGGATCTAAAAAAATAAATAAAGAATTCATTCAAAAAGTAAAAAATCTTTCGAAACAAATTAGCTAAGATTAGAGGTTTTGCGAATGGAGTGTGAATGATTATGACTGATAAGATCTACTACAATTTTAAATAAGACTAAGAGAATTAATAAAAAAATAGGTGCATTAAAAATTAAAAGAAAAAATGCTCCTACAATTACTACGAATTGCTGTATCATTATTCTGATGTATGGTTTAAACATTTGAGCAGAAGGATGTGTAGTTAGATATTCTTTACCTTTGTAATAATTAATATATAAAGAATAGCCATGGCTGATTATTAAGGAGAGAATTCCTAATAATAAATAAGTTGTATTGTCATTTACGAAAGAAAATAACTCCATTGGATAAAATGGATTAACTTCAGATGGAGCAATAAAACCAATCATTAAAATGAATTGTACCAGAATGAAAAAATTATAATGAATTAAAAAGAAAATAGAAATATATTTTTTAGTGTGATTTTCTGTGTTGTAATTATTTAATGTTGACTTTTTATTTTTTAAATTATTTTCTCCTGATTTATTATACAGCCATTCAAAAACAGACCCCATAGCTTTAGCCGCTTCCTCATCATTTTTAGGCATTTCTCCTTGAGCTAAATAAATCTTAACTACATTATATATTCCAATAATAATTGTTTCGATCCAATAGAAAATTACAATATCTAATACTTCCCAATTATTAAATAGAACTCCAAATATTGGAATTAAATTAGCAAGAATTAAACTCCTATTTGAGGATGGAGCAGCAGCTGTTTCTGGTATGAATTTCATTTTTATTTTTTTAACCTGCCCCTAATAATAATAAACCTCCTCCAAAAGTAAATAAGGTGACCAGAAGAATGACAAAAGTATAACCCATTATTTTACGCATGTCTAAATTAGCAATAGCCAATAAAGGAATCGTCCAAAAAGGTTGAATCATATTTGTCCATTGATCTCCATAGGCAACACCTAAAACAATTAATGAAGGGTCCGTTCCTAATTTATTGGCAGCATCAATAAATACGGGTCCT